>CAIOXF010000251.1 GCA_903862155.1 uncultured cyanobacterium
TGCGTGGATCTGTGCGCCGAGCGTCTGGCGGCCAGCGGCGGCCGAGCCCGGGCCGTGCTCACCAATTCGGGCCAGGCCAATGCCTGCACGGGTGACCGGGGCCTGATCGACAGCGAGCGTGCCACCAAAGCGGTGGCCGAGCGCCTGGGCCTGGCCGAGCAGGAGGTGCTGATGTGCTCCACCGGCGTGATCGGCGTGCCGATCCCCATGGCCACCCTGCTGGCGGGCCTCGATCCGCTGGTGGAAGCCCTCAGCCCCGATGGCGGCAGTGCTGCCGCCACGGCGATCCTCACCACCGATCTGATCGAGAAGCAGATCGCCCTGGAGGCCGTGCTGGGTGGCCGCCGCGTGCGCATCGGCGGGATGGCCAAGGGCTCGGGAATGATTCACCCGAACATGGCCACGATGCTCGGTTACCTCAGCTGCGATGCCGGGGTGCCCGCCGATGTGTGGCAGGCGATGGTGCGGCGGGCGGTGGATCGCTCGTTCAATGCGATCACGGTGGACGGCGACACCAGCACCAACGACACGTACCTGGCCTTTGCGGCCGGGGAGCCCCTGGCCCCCGAGCACTTCGACGCGCTGGAGGCCGGCCTCACGGCGGTGTCGCAACACCTGGCCAAGGCGATCGCCCGCGACGGCGAAGGGGCCACCTGTCTGATCGAGGTGCAGGTGGAGGGCGCCGCCAACGAGGCCGATGCCCGCGCCATTGCCCGCACCATATGCGGCTCGTCGTTGGTGAAGTGCGCCATTCACGGCCGCGACCCCAACTGGGGCCGCATCGTGGCGGCCGCTGGGCGCGCCGGCGCGTCCTTTGATCCGGAAGCCGTGGCCCTCTGGCTCGGCGGCCACCAGCTGATGCAGGCCGGCCAGCCGTTGCCCTTCGATCGCCCGGCGGCTTCCCGGTACATGAAAGATCGCGCCGCTGGCGCCTATCTCTCAGACGACACCGTGGCCATTCGCCTGGTGGTGGGCAGCGGCCCTGGCCATGGCCGCGCCTGGGGCTGCGACCTCTCTGATCAATATGTGCGCATTAACGCCGATTACACGACGTAAGGCGCAGCCTGCCGCCCACTCGCCGCTGCCACCCTGTTGGCCGGTGATGGTTGCTCGGCTCTGTTCAGTCGCCTGGTCCAGGTTGATTGATCAGCCGAATGCAAACCAGGCCAATCTTTCCCTGTGGCCCTGGGAACTGTCCTGGGTTAATTCCAGGGCCTTCACCGTTCCATCCTGCTGATACCAAGGGTCGCTGCAGAGTGTTTTGAATGCGTCCTGTGCTTCTGGGAGTGTTGGAAAGTTGCCCACGGCCACGGCTCCCCAGGAATCGTGGGTGTAGATGGTGAAGGCCATGGCTGGGCGTGGGGGCTTCGCGCCATCCTGGGCGACTTGGCCCTCAGAATGGCGCGATGAACAGCCATCTCTGGTTGCTGATTCCCTGGCTTGTTTTTGCCGTTGGGGCCGGGGTGCAGTTTTGGCGGGTTACCCACGCCTTCCGTCAGCGGTTGAA
>CAIOXF010000252.1 GCA_903862155.1 uncultured cyanobacterium
GTTCACGCCCGCAAGCCGCTGTTTGGCTACAGCACGATGGTGTATTCCATCCTGGCGATTGTATTTCTGGGCCTGATCGTGTGGGCGCACCACATGTTCACCAGCGGCACGCCTCCCTGGATGCGGCTGTTCTTCACGATCGCCACCTCCTTCATCGCCGTTCCAACCGGCATCAAATTCTTCAACTGGCTGGCCACCCTCTGGGGCGGACGCATTGCCTTGAACAGCGCCATGTTGTTCAGCTGCGCCTTCATCCTGCACTTTGTGTTCGGTGGAATTACCGGCGTATCCCTAGCCCAAGTGCCATTCGACATCCACGTGCATGACACCTACTACGTGGTGGGGCATTTCCACTACATCGTGTATGGCGGCACGGTGTTTGTGATCTTTGGATCGCTCTACCACTGGTATCCGAAGTTCACCGGCCGCATGCTCAATGAAGACCTGGGCCGTCTCCATTTCCTGCTCACCTTCATCGGCTTTAACCTCTGCTTCCTGCCCCAGCACTGGCTCGGGCTGAACGGCATGCCGCGGCGGGTGGCCGAATACGACCCCACCTTCACCACCCTCAACCAGGTGAGCAGCGTGGGGGCCCTGCTGATGGCGATCAGCACCCTGCCCCTGCTGATCAACGTGGTGATCACGGCCATCAAGGGCAAGGAAGCGGGCGACAACCCCTGGAACGCCCTCACCCCCGAATGGCTCACCAGCTCACCGCCACCGGTAGAGAACTGGAAGGGTGAGGCACCGCTGGTGGCTGAGCCCTACGGCTATGGCCACAAGCCGGCGGAGGTCACGGCATGACCAGCACCATCAGCACCCACACCGAAACTGGCAGCGCCCACGCCGAACACAGCGAACACAAAGACGTGCGCCTGTTCGGCCTGGCCACCTTCCTGGTGGCCGATGGCATGACCTTCGCCGGGTTCTTTGCGGCGTACCTCACGTTCCGGGCCGTGAACCCCCTGCCGGAGGGCAGCACCTATGAGCTGGAACTCGTGCTGCCCACGATCAATACCGTGCTGCTACTGGTGAGCAGCTTCACCTTCCACCGCGCCGGCAAGGAGTGCCGGGCCAATCGGCTGGGCGCCAGCCGCGCCTGGCTGCTGGTTACGGGAGCCCTGGGGGCGGCGTTTCTGGCCGGACAGATGGTGGAGTACTTCTCCCTTCCCTTCAGCCTCACCGACAACCTGTTTGCGAGCACGTTCTACGCACTCACCGGATTCCATGGCTTGCACGTCACCCTGGGGGTGATCTGCATCGCCATCGTGGCCCTGCAGACCCACCGCGGCGGGGTCATCACCGCTGGGAGCCATTTCGGCCTGGAGGCGGCCGAGCTCTATTGGCACTTCGTGGACGGCATCTGGGTGGTGCTCTATGGACTTCTCTATCTCTTGTAAGGGCCATCTCCCTTGCAGCATGCCGATCAAGGCATGCACAATTCCGTCATTGCAATCGCAGCGGCCGGGATGATGGCAACCAGCAACGGCTGGGTGAGCGAGCGGCGTGGGGGTGAACCCGCCCGGCCCGAACCGCTGGTGGGCAAGGCCCTACTGGATAAAGCGCGGGCCCTGAGCAATCGCCCGGAAGACCAGATCGCCCGGGCCTGCGGCTACGTGGGGCCGAGCGGCCGCCTGCTCAAGAAGAGCTTCTACCGGGCCCTGGTGGAAGCCAAGGGCTACGCCCTTCCCATCAGCAGCACGAGTTCAGGCAGCGGTGCCAAGGGCCGCCAGGCCGAATACCGCACGCGCGTTCACGGCAACGGCAACCTGCTGATCGGCAATGCCTACACCCGGCGGATGGGGCTGGAACCGGGCGATGAGTTCCGGATCGAGCTCCACCAGGAAACGGGCTCGATCTGGCTGCTGCCGATCGAAAACGGGGAATCCAGCGAGTCGAGCATCAACACCGACAGCGTCAACACCGATGACGACCCTCAAGAGCGCGACGACTGACGCTCGACCAGCTGAACGCTCAGCGTGCTTCAGCTGGCCGAGTCGGCCTCGCCCTTGGCGTGGAAGCTGGCGCTGAACACCAGCAGATCCAGGCCGCTGAACAGGAAGCTAACGCCCACCAGGATCCCCAGCACCGAGAGCAGGCCCGCCGGGCTCATGCTCAGGATCAGGGCCCCCAGGATCAGGGTCACGATGCCGTTCAGCAGGCCCCAGCCCCAGCCCCGCACGTCCCGGTGCGACAGGGACACGAACACGGCCACAATCCCTTCCACCAGGAACACGATCCCGATCGCCAGGGTGAGCGACACCACCGGCAGCATCGCCGCCAACAGCCCACCGCCGAGCTGCTGAATCATCGTGAAACCGGCCACCAGAAACACGGTGGACACCACCAGGCGCCAGAAGGTGAGCCAGCGGCCCAGCTGCTTGGAGCGCATCAGGTTGTTCACCCAGCCCACCACGCCGCCCACCAGGAAGGCCACTGCCACCACGGCGGTGATCACGCCGGAGGTGCGGATCGGAAACACCAGGGCCAGCACCCCGAGCACCAGCATCAGGATCCCTTCAAACAGGGTGAACGCCTTCAGGGAGGCGGCGGCGGAACCGCGGGAGAGGCTGGCCATCGGGGCGGGTTGCTCTACGGCAGACCGTAAAGACAGCCGCCCGCTTCGGCCATTCAGCCGTAACCGTGCGACACCAGCCATTCGGCGCTGATGCCTGGGTGGCCCATGCCATGGGAACCAGCCCCCAGCAGGCGCTCGGTGTATTTGGCCAGCAGATCTGCCTCCAGGTTCACCGGATCGCCAGCACGCAGCAGGTGCAGGGTGGTTTCGGCCCAGGTGTGGGGGATCACAGCGATCCAGAAACGGGCGCCGTCGCCGCTGCAGCCAGCCACGGTGAGGCTGATGCCGTCCACCGCCACGCTGGCCTTCTCGCACACGTAGCGGCCATAGGCGGAATGATTCCAGGCCAGCTCCAGATGCCAGGAAGCGCTCTGGCGCTCCACCGCCGCCACCGTGCCCAAACCGTCCACGTGGCCGCTCACCAGGTGCCCCCCGAGGCGATCGGCCAGGCGCAGGGCCGGCTCCAGGTTCACCGCAGCGCGCCCGTCGGCCTTGGCCGCGAGGGTGGTGCGACCGAGGGTTTCCTCGCTCACATCGGCCCGGAAGCCATCGGCCAGCCGTTCGGCCACGGTGAGGCACACCCCATCCACCGCCACGCTGTCACCGAGGGCCAGATCGGCCGGGCCCCAGCCGCCTGGAGCCGCGTTCCAGCGCAGGCGTACACCGGCGGGGGCGCGCTCGATGCTGCCCGTGGCCTGCACCAATCCGGTGAACATCCGCGCCGCCAGCCGTGATGGCCATAATCGGGCAAGGAGCTGCAACCCGCCAGGAGGCCCTGCCAGTGGTGGAGATGAGCGTGGCGGGAATCGCCCTGGATGCGGCCAGCCGCAGTCCGATCGTGTTGCTGCGCGATCCCTCCGGCCGCCGTCAGGTGCCGATCTGGATCGACCAGTCGCAAGCCCAGAACATCCTGGCCGGCCTGAGCGACCGCAAGCCGCCCCGCCCCCTCAGCCACGACCTGATGGCCTCCCTGGTTGCGGCCGGCGGGCTCACCCTGGAGCGGGTGGTGATCCACACCATCGAAGACGCCACCTTCCGGGCGGTGCTCAAGCTCAGCCACAACGGCGCCGAGGGAGAGCTGGAGATCGATGCGCGCCCCAGTGATGCGATCGCCCTGGCGGTGCGCACCGGCAGCGGCATCTGGATGCTGGAGGAAGTGGTGGCCGATGCCTCGATTCCGGTAGATGCCGAAGCCGATGCAGAAGACGCCGCCGACTTCCGTCGCTTCCTCGACAAGACCAGCCCGGCAGACCTGGTGCGCCACCTGAACAAGGCCCAGCCCGATCTGGCCGGCGCTGAAGCCAACGATCAGGCCGAGGGCGGCGAAGCCCAGGGAGGCGAACCCCCGGAAGCTGAACCACCGAGCGAGCCATCCAGCGGTGGGGGCATCTAGTCGGCGCCCCTACGGCCGTCGCCCCGACGGCTCGGTCCTCGAGGTTTCGCCCTTCACGCTGGGCACGATGCGCGCCCTGGGCAGCCCGGCCCAGATGGCCTCGGTGCTGCGGGCAGCACTTGGGGCCGGCATCAACCACCTGGAAACCGCGCCCGCCTACGGCCCAGCCGAGCGCTTCCTGGGCCAGGCCCTGCGCCAGCTGGAAACCGAAGGACTCACGCCCGAGGGCGGCTGGCTGATCACCAGCAAGCTCCTTCCGGGCTGCGATCTGGCCAGCGGCCAGGAGCAGTTGCGGGGGATCCTGGAGCGGCTGGGAGGGGGCCAGCTGAGCCATCTGGCGGTGCACGGCATCAACCGGCCCGAGCACCTGGCCTGGGCCCTGCATGGTCCTGGCGCGGAGCTGCTGGCTTGGGCCCAGGAGAACGGCCTGGCGCTGGCCGTGGGCTTCACCAGCCACGGCAGCCATGGGCTGATTGGGGAGGCCCTGGCTTCGGGGCGCTTCAGCTTCTGCGGCCTGCACGTGCATCTGCTCGATCGCACCCGCCTGGGCCTGGCCCGCAGCGCCCTGGCCGAAGGGATCGGGGTGCTGGCCATCTCCCCGGCCGATAAGGGGGGCCGTCTCTACGACCCACCGGCGGAGCTGGTGGCCGACTGCGCCCCGTTTCAGCCCCTGGAGCTCGCCTATCGCTTTCTTCTCGAGCAGGGCGTCTCCACCCTGAGCCTGGGAGCCGAGCAGCCGAGCGATCTGGCCTGGGCCGCCCAGCTCAGAGGAGCCGAAGCGTCCACAGAGGTGGCGGCGGCGGTGCAACGGCTCGATGCCGCCCAGGCCGAGCGCCTCGACAAGGAACACTGCGGTCAATGCCGGGCCTGCCTGCCCTGCCCGAATGGCGTGCCGATTCCCGAGCTGTTGCGCCTGCGCAACCTGGCCCTCGGCCATGGGATGCAGACCTTCGCCCAGGAGCGTTACAACCTGATCGGCCGGGCCGGCCACTGGTGGGAGGAACACAACGCTGAGGCCTGCCAGAGCTGCAGTGCATGCCTGCCGCGCTGCCCGAACGCTTTGCCCATCCCTGATCTTCTGACCGACACGCACCGGCGCCTGGCTGCGGCGCCGCGGCGGAGGCTTTGGGGATAGCGCCGCTCAGGCCGGGGCGGCAGCATCCCACAGGGTCTGGAAAGCCAACCGTCGCTCAGCACGGAGCGGCGCCAGGCTCCAACAGCGCTGCAGCACCGCATCCGGCGGGAGCAACAGGCTGCGCATCGGCTGGGGCACACGGGCCAATGCGGGGGCCAACGCATCGCGCGGCAGCGGCGGCACCCAGCCAGCGGCAAGCACCTTGGGGAGAAGCGGCGCTTCCAGCAGGGCCCCGAGCCACTCCAAGGGCGGCTCCACCTGCATGCCTGCAGGACGCACCAACACCTGCCAGCTGAGCGGAGCCCCACGGGCAGGCAGCACCACCTCCAACCGCTGATCACGGCGCAGCAGGGGAATCAGCCGTTGCAGGGGCACCACCGCCGCTGACGCCTCTCCGGTGAGCAACAGGTTGAGGGCATTGGCGTCGTCGTAGGCCAACGCCTGGGAGCGCAGCACCTGCAACTTTTCGAGAGCAGCGCTGCAGATTTCGATGCTCACCCGCGGACTGCTGGGCAGCACCACCCTCTTCTTCAGGGCCGGATCCGCCAGAACGGCCCAGCCCTCGCCCGCCCGGGCCCGCTTCGCCAGCTCAGGCTCACTGCGAAACACCATCACCCAGGGGCTGAACGCCCAGGGAAAGGCCAACGCCGGCTGCCCCTCCGGCCGATACAGGCGGCTCACCGGCTGTGCTGCCGCGGCCAACCGGGCCAGCACGGCGGAAGCCCCGAAGGGTTGCAGCCGGTTCAAGGGCAGCTCACTGGCCCAACCATCCGGAAGGCTCACCAAACCAGGGGGCCGGATTGTCTTGCCCTGGGCCGAGCTGAAGGCATCAACCACAGCCCCCGATCCCGCCAGGAACTCCTGGGCCCACCCCCCCGGCAGCTCATCCAGCCAGGCAGCAGGCATTCCACCCTTCGCAGCCAGCAGCAGGACGTTGTCCGCCCGCCGGCAACCGGCAAGCAGCGAAGGCACTGCGGCCATTGCGGCAGCCCCCGCACCCAGCTGCAGCAACCGGCGCCGGCCGAAGCGGGCCGCCGGATCCGTGGTGCCGTTGGGAGAATGCGCCATTCCCGCGACCCTAGAGGCGCAGCAGCTGCTCACAGGCCCGATCGCAGGCCCCTGCCAGTTCCGCCGGATCCCGCCCCGCCAGCTCCCACAGCACCGCCACGCCGCCGGCCCCCACACCCTCCTTCACGTAGCCGCGCTCGTAGTCGCGCAAGGCAGCGCTACGGCAATGGTGGAAGCGCAGGGCTGCTGGGGCCAGCTGGGGCTTCACCTGCCACCGATCACCAATGCATTCCAGCAACCTCTGGAGATCACTGCCAGATTCTTCCGCCACCCAGGCCGTGGTGGCCACCACGGCGCCTTGCGCCAAGGCCGCACGTTGAGCAACAGGAGCCAGGGCCAACGCCAGGGCCAGCACGGCCGCCATCTGGCTGCCGCCCGCCAGTAGCACCGGCACCCCACGGGGCACCAGTTCCACCAACAGGCCCGCCGCCAGGGCCTGCATCGGATCCCCCACGGCTGCCAGCACCGCCAATGGCTCCGCCGCCGCAGCCAAGCCTGCGGCAGCCAGACCCTGGCTCACCAACCTGGCCTTCAGACCATGCACCGGTTCGCGCAGGCTGCCGCTCACCAAACCTTCGGCCGCAATGCCCAGGCCCCGCAGCACCCCAAGCGCCGTGGTGGTACCGCCCGGCACGCACTCCGCCAACAGCAACGGCTCCCCCATCGGCCAGTGCTGGCCCCAACGGCGGCCTCGCTGCAACAGCGCCGCCACCCGTTCCGGCGCCATGGCCTGGCCCGTGCTCACGCAAGCCGCAGGGCCCGAGGCTTCCAGCCCTGGGAGCCGCAGATGGGGCACGGCCGGCGCCACCGGGCAGCCCAGATCCACCACCTGGGTGCGCTGCAGCAGCCCCAGCTCCCGCAGCCCCGCATGGGCAATCAGGGCCGGACTCACCCCCGCCGGCAGGGGCGGCAGGGCGTGGGGCCGCGGGGCAGCCGGGCCCAGCAGCAACAGTTCGGCATCGGCAGCGGCGGTCTGCCGCCTCGATTCCGGGGTGGCACCGGCCGCTGAAATGCCGGGCTGCTCCGCCGTGGCCGTGGCCGCCAGCAGCAGCAGGGGCCGGGTATGGCGCCAGCCTCGGCGCAGGACTTCAAACACCGGAGCGGCAGCCATCGCCCTGCGGGGGCTCAGAGCGGGTCCAGGGCCACCAGGGCCCGCAGGGCATCCGGCGGTTCGCTGATCGGCGAGTGCAGACGGGGAAAGATCCAATAGGCCACGGCGTGCAGGGTGAGCACCACGATCAGGTTCTGCACCCACACCAGCAGCAGGGCCGCTAGT
Organism: uncultured cyanobacterium; assembly: GCA_903862155.1. Taxonomy (GTDB): domain Bacteria; phylum Cyanobacteriota; class Cyanobacteriia; order PCC-6307; family Cyanobiaceae; genus UBA5018. The sequence continues at coordinate 7,451 of CAIOXF010000252.1, forward strand.
TGCACCTGGGCCAGCTCCGGGGCTGCGCCCAGTCCGAGCAAACCCATCACCCGCTCCAGCAAACCTGCCGCCGCCGTGGTGATCACCACCCAGAGGTTTTCCCCCAGCAGCACCGACAGCACCACCACCCGCACCAGAAAACCAGCGGCGCCGATGAGGCTGCCCACACTCCAGCTCCACCACCAGCTCACCCGCCGCCGCCAGCACCAACCCAGCCACAGGGCCAGCAATCCGTAGGGGAACAGCACCAGCGGGCCACGGATCGGCCCCATCAGGGCCACCAGCAGCAGGCTGGTCACCACCACCCCCTCAACGGCGCAGCGCCAGCCGTAGCGGAGCTGCAGCAAAGCCAGGGGCAGCGGCAACGCCAGCCGGAACAGGGGACTGCCCACCGGCAGGTAATAGAGAGCCACCCAAAGCAGGGCCGTGGCGGCAGCCAGGTAGGCCGTATCCATCAACTGGCGGGCCTGGGGGCGGCTGAGGCGCCGCTCTGCTGCCGGCGGCCGGGCCATCAACGGGGTGCCGGAGCGGGCGTCACGACCGGCGGGGCCGGAGCCGCCGGGGCGCCATTGCCGCGCACCCGTTCGATCATCTCCACCTCAAAGCTCACCCCCGCAGCCCGCAGGGCCTGGGTCACCACCTCAGCCGGGGCAGAAGGATCGGCCGACGGCAACTTGATCGTGACCCGATAGGGCGCGGGCTGCAGGGTGGATGCAGGGACCGCTGGCTTGGCGGGTTTGGCGGGAGCTGCCGGAGCATTCGCCGCCGCACCCTTGGCATCCACGGCGGTAGGCGATTTCGCCGGCTGATTGGCCGCCGTAGGAGCCGCAGGAGCAGCGGGCGTGGCAGCGGGCCGGGCCGGGCTTCCACCGGTGGGGGCTGTTGGCCCGGGGTTGGAGAAGCTGCGCGAGAGCTGGTCGCCAAAGGGGGTGCCACTGCAGCCCGCGAGCAGCAGCAGGCCGGTGGTGCCCAGGAGCAGCCGCTGGCGCGCCCCTGGCATCAGGAATCGGCCGGGCGAATCACCCGCACAGCACTGGCCCGCAGCCGGCCGGTCTTGGTGGTGGCTGGGGCCTTGCGAGCGGCGGGAGCCTTGGCGGCAGCCGTCTTGCGGGTGGAGGTTTTGGAGGCTGCGGCCTTCGTGGTGCCCGCGGCCTTGCGCCCCTTGCCCTTGCCGCTGGCGGCCTTGGCAGCCAGCAGCTCCACCGCCTGCTCCAGGGTGATCGTCTCGGCGGTGGTGCCCTCAGGCAGCGAAGCGTTCACCTTGCCCTGCTTCACGTACAGGCCATAGGGACCATCAAACAGCTGGATGGCCTCATCGGCCCCCTCCGGCGTACCCAGATCTTTGAGGGCGGTGCGGCCACCACGCCCGCGCTTGGGCATGGCCAGCAGCTCCACGGCGCGGCTCAAACCGATGGAGAGCACGTCGTCGTCGGCCTTGAGGGAGCGGTAGTCCTTCTCGCCCTTGCCCTTGTGGTGCACCACGTAGGGGCCGAAACGCCCGAGGCCCGCCTCGATTCGCCCGCCATCGGGATGCTCACCCAGCTGGCGGGGCAGGCGCAGCAGCCCAAGGGCATCCTCCAAAGACATGTCTTCGGGCTTCACGCCCTTCGGCAGGGAGGCGCGCTTGGGTTTGGGGTTCTCGTCGCTCACCTGGCCCCGCTGCAGATAAGGCCCGTACTGGCCGAACAGCAGGTACACCTCCTCGCCGGTTTCGGGATCGGTGCCGAGGGATTCAGGCCCATCGGCCTTCTGCCTGAGGATCAGCTCGGCCTTGTCGGCATCGAGATCGGCCGGGGTGATCTCCTGGGGCAGGGTGGCCTTGAGCAGCTCTTCGGTGCCGTCATCGGCGGTGCGCTTGGCCTCCAGGTAGGCCCCAAAACGGCCGATCCGCACCACGCAGGGCAGCCCCTCCAGTTCCACGGTGCGGGAAGCCCCGGGATCGATGTCGCCCTCGCGCTGGGCCACCTGGTTTTCCAGGCCCTGGTCACCCTTGAAGAAATCGCTGAGGTAGGGCAGCCACTGCACCTTGCCGGTGGAGATCTCGTCGAGGGTGTTCTCCATCCGGGCGGTGAAGCTGGTGTCCACCAGATCCGGGAAGTGCTCCTCCAAAAGCGCTGTCACCGCGAAGGCCGTGAAGCTGGGGGTGAGCGCGTTGTTCTGGAGGGTGGCGTAACCGCGATCCACGATCGTGCCGATGATCGAGGCATAGGTGGAGGGCCGGCCGATGCCCTCCTTCTCGAGCATCTTCACCAGGGCCGCTTCGCTGTAACGGGCGGGGGGCTGGGTTTGGTGGCCGAGGGCCTCCACCCCCTTGCAACGGGGGCTGTCGCCCTGCTTCAACGACGGCAGCAGCACTTCCTGACCCTCAAGGGCCGCATCCGGGTCGTCGGAGCCCTCCACATAGGCACGGAAGAAGCCAGGGAAATCAATGCGCTTGCCGGTGGCGCGGAAGGCGGCCGTGCCCTGGCTGCCGCCCTCCACCTCCAGATCCACGCTCAGCATGGTGAGCTTGGCCTCCGCCATCTGGCTGGCCACCGTGCGCTTCCAGATCAGCTCGTAGAGGGCCAGATCACGGCCATCGAGGCCGGTGGCCGAGGGGTCGCGGAAGCTTTCGCCAGCCGGGCGGATGGCCTCGTGGGCCTCCTGGGCGTTGCGGGCCTTGGTGGAGAACTGGCGAGGAGCGGGGCTGAGGTAGTCGCTGCCGTATTTCTGCTGCACGCAGCTGCGGGCGGCGTTGATCGCCTGGTCGCTCAGGTGCACCGAGTCGGTGCGCATGTAGGTGATGAAGCCGCGCTCGTAGAGGCCCTGGGCCGTGCGCATCGTTTCGCGGGCCGAGAGCCGCAGCTTGCGGTTGGCCTCCTGTTGCAGGGTGCTGGTGGTGAACGGCGCCACGGGCTTGCGCACCGTGGGCTTCTCCTCCACCGCGGCCACTCGCCAGGGGGCCGCTTGCACGGTGGCCTGGAGCTGGCGGGCTTCGGCCTCGCTCAGCAGCTTCACCTTGGTGCCCGCCTTCAGGCCGCCGGTGCTCTCGTCGAAATCGGAGCCACCAGCAATGCGCTCGCCCTTGAGGTGGGTGAGTTTGGCCTCAAAGCTGCTGGAGCCCTGGGCCAGCTGGGCCTTGAGATCCCAGTAGCTGCCGCTCTTGAAGGCGCGGCGGGCCCGCTCACGCTGCACGATCAGGCGCACCGCCACCGACTGCACCCGGCCGGCGCTCAGCCCCCAGGCCACCTTTTTCCAGAGCAGGGGCGAGAGGGTGTAGCCCACCAGGCGATCCAGGATCCGCCGGGTTTCCTGGGCGTGCACGAGCTCCATGTCGAGCTCCCGGGTTTGGTCGAGGGCGCGACCGATCGCTTCTTTGGTGATCTCGTGAAACACCATCCGCTTCACCGGCACCTTGGGGCTCAGCAGCTGCAAGAGGTGCCAGCTGATGCTTTCCCCTTCCCGGTCTTCGTCGGTGGCCAGCAGGAGCTGATCGGCGCCCTTCAGGGCGTCCTTGAGCTCCTTCACCACCTTTTTCTTGTCCTTCGGCACCACGTAGAGGGGCTCGAAGTCGTTGCTGGTGTTAACGCCGAGGTTCGCCCACTTTTCGCCCTTGTAGGCCGCCGGAATCTCGCTGGCGTTGTTGGGCAGGTCACGCACGTGCCCCATCGACGCCTCCACCCGGAACTCCTTGGGCAGGAAGCCCCGGATGGTGCGGGCCTTTGTGGGGCTCTCAACAATGACCAGGGTGTGACCCACAGGGCTGGCGGACAACCGCTTCCTTCTTTATCGCACCGGCAGCCAGAGGTGGGCGGCCAGGCGAGCAAGCGCGAACCCCACCTTGAAAAGGCCCGGCTACCATCCCCCCACCAAACTGCGCCGGCTTCGACGCTGTGTTTCACCTTCTGGGTGCGTTCCCTTCCACCGGGCTGACCCTTCAGCTCAACGCTGGCGCCATCGCCCCGGAAGGGGCGGTGCTGGTGGCCTTGGTGGTGTGCCTGCTGGTGGATCTGGCCGGCGAAAAAGCTGCCAGCCGCTGGGTTCCCCCCATTTGCTACCTGGGCCTGGGCTCTGCCCTGGTGCTGCTCGCCCAGCAGTGGGATGGATCCCTTGAGCCCTCCTTCCTGGGCTCATTCCTGGCCGACAACCTGGCGATTGCCTTCCGCGCCGTGGTTGCAGCGTCCACCCTGCTGTCGCTAATGCTCAGCTGGCGCTACGTGGAGCGCAGCGGCACGCCCGTGGGCGAATACGCCGCGATCCTGCTGGCGGCCACGCTCGGGGCCATGTTCCTCTGCGGTGCCACCGATCTGGTGAGCATCTTCATTTCGCTGGAAACCCTCTCGGTGGCCAGCTATCTGCTGTCGGGCTACATGAAGCGCGATGCCCGCAGCTCCGAAGCCGCTCTGAAATATTTGCTGGTGGGTTCCGCTGCTGCAGCGGTGTTCCTCTACGGCGCCTCTCTGCTCTACGGCCTCACCGGTGGCTCCACGAGCCTGGACGCGGTGGCCGTGGCCCTGCAAACCAGCGCCGCCCCTGTGACGGCCCTCTCCCTGGTGTTCGTGCTGGCCACGGTGGCCTTCAAGATCGCCGCTGTTCCCTTCCACCAGTGGACCCCCGACGTGTACGAGGGTTCTCCCACCCCGGTGGTGGCCTTCCTTTCCGTGGGCTCCAAGGCAGCGGGTTTTGCTCTGGCTCTGCGGATCCTGGTGGGCTGCTTCGAGAGCTTCGATGCCCAGTGGAAGCTCCTCTTCACCGTGCTGGCGGTGCTGAGCATGGTGCTGGGCAACGTGGTGGCCCTGGCCCAAACCTCGATGAAGCGGATGCTGGCCTACAGCTCCATCGGCCAGGCCGGCTTCGTGATGATCGGCCTGGTGTGCGGCACCGAAGACGGCTTCGCGGCCATGGTGCTCTACATGGCGGCCTACCTGTTCATGAACCTGGGGGCTTTCGCCTGCATCATTCTGTTCTCGCTGCGCACCGGATCCGACCGGATCAGTGACTACGCCGGCCTTTATCAGAAGGATCCCTTGATCACCCTGGGATTGAGCCTCTGCCTGCTCTCCCTGGGCGGCATCCCCCCGATGCTGGGCTTCTTCGGCAAGATCTATCTCTTCTTCGCCGGCTGGGCCGATGGCCAGTACCTGCTGGTGGTGGTGGGCCTGATCACCTCAGTGGTGTCGATCTACTACTACATCTCGGTGATCAAGATGATGGTGGTGAAGGAGCCCCAGGAAGCCTCCGATGTGGTGAAGGCTTACCCCGAGATCTCCTGGAATGTGGCAGGCATGCCTGCCCTGCGAACAGCCCTGGTGGGTTGTGTGGCCGTCACTGCCGTCGGCGGCATCCTGTCGAGCCCCCTGTTCTCCTGGGCCAGCGGCGCCGTAGCAGGCACCCCGATCCTGCAGCGGGCCATCGCCCTGGCCACCGCCCAGCCCCTTGGCTGATTCCCCGGTTGCGCAACTGGCGGGCGTCTCCAAGGTCTACGGGAGCGGCGATGCCGAGGTGCGGGCCCTCGATGGCCTGAACCTCACCGTGAACCGAGGCGACTACCTGGCCGTGATGGGGGCCTCTGGCTCCGGCAAAAGCACGGCGATGAACATCCTGGGTTGCCTGGACCGGCCCACCGGTGGCAGTTACCGGCTCAACGGCACCGAGGTGGAAACCCTGAACGACGACCAACTGGCCGACCTGCGCAACCGGGAGCTCGGTTTTGTGTTCCAGCAGTTCCACCTGCTGCCCCAGCTCACGGCCCTGGACAACGTGATGCTGCCGATGGTGTACGCCGGAGTGCCCTTCGAGGAACGTCGCGATCGCGCAATCGAAGCGCTGGAGAAGGTGGGGCTGGGCCAACGCCTGCACAACAAACCCAACCAACTCTCTGGCGGCCAGCAGCAGCGGGTGGCCATCGCCCGGGCGATCATTAACCGCCCCGCCCTGCTGCTGGCCGACGAGCCCACAGGCGCCCTCGACTCCCGCACCACCGAGGAGGTGCTGGGCATCTTTGAGGATCTACACCGCAGCGGCATCACCCTGGTGATGGTGACCCACGAAGACGACGTGGCCGCCCGCGCCCAGCAGGTGGTGCACTTCCGCGACGGCAGGGTGATCCACCGCGGGAAGCAACTCCCCGCTTGAACCAATGGCTGAAGTCCGCAGGCCCCCCCAGATCACCAGCAGCTGCCCAGGCTCTCGCGTGTGGATCCTCGATGACGACCAGGGGCTCTGCAAGCTGATCGAGCGTCAATTTGCTCAAAACAGCTGGCAGACCCTCAGCTTCCACCGCTGCTCAGAACTGGAGGCGATGCTCAAGGAAAGTATTCCTCACCTGCTGGTGCTCGACCAAATGCTCCCAGACGGAACCGGGACCCAGTTCCTCAGCAACATCCGCCTGCGTGGACATGACTTCCCTGTGCTGATGCTTTCGGCCCTGGGCTCCCCAGACGACCGCATTGAGGGGTTAGAGGTGGGCGCAGACGACTACCTCAGCAAGCCTTTCACCGGCCGGGAACTGATTCTGAGGATTGAACGTTTACTCCGGACCCGTCAACCGGTGAGTAAGGCCGCAGACGCAACTCCCTTCGTGTTCCCTGCCGAAAAGCTTGTGTTCAACCCCAGCAGTGGTGTGCTGGAGGCTGAGGGCAACAGCATCCAACTCAGCAGGGGGGATTCGCTTCTGCTCACCCGCTTCTGCCAGGCCCCAGGACTGCTGCTCAGCCGTGAACAGCTGGCCAGCGGCAGCGGCAGCATTGTGGATCCAGCGAGCAGTCGCAGTCTCGACATGCGCATCAGCAAGTTGAGGCGCCAGCTCAATGAGCTCATCCCGGGCATGGGCACGCAGATTGAATCGGTGCGCGGCCGCGGGTATCGATTGAAAATACTGGTGGAACAGGCAGATGCCAGTACACCAATATCCAAATCGGAATGAAACACAACCAGCGCTGGAACAGCCTGGGTCGTGATATCAGCCGCTTAATCCTGTGTTGTGCCACCACCACATCACTCACCGTCTTGGTCGGCTGGAGAGTAAGCACGCCGTGGCTCATCAGCCAGAACATCCAGGAGATTGAAGAAAACGCCGCAAGATACGAGAAGATCACCAACACAGGAGGCGTCGCTTTGCTGCGTGAGATCCATCCTGAACTGGACATGCGGGAAACCAAGACCCCCGAAGCAGCAGGCGAGCCTCAGAGCACGGTGGGCAGATCCCCGAGCAGCCCGAAGAGTTTTCTACTGATTGCCACACCCAGGCTGGTGGAAACTGGCCTCATCAGGGAAACCCAGGCATCCTCACAGCCCAACACCATCTGGATTCGCCTCAAAGTATCTTCATTGGATGAGCCACCGCTCTGGTTGAGGCAAAGCAGCGATCTCACCCAGCGCCCGGCTTGGCGCACGCTCAAGACATCCCTTCTGGCATTAGGGATCACACTGGGAAGCCTTCTTTTCATCCTGGTTGATCTCATCTGGCCCCTGGCCCAAGCCCTACGCAACCTCCCCAGTCAGCTCACGCGCCGAATGAGCCTTGCAAACGAAGAAGGATCAGGCTTGGCACGCTCTATCATTCGCAAGCTCAACACGTTTATCGACGGCATCAACCAGGCCAGTGAAAACCAACGGATGCTGCTGCGGGGCCTAACCCACGATCTTCGAAGCCCCCTCAGCAGGCTGCTACTGCGCGTGGAACAACTCACGGATCCCCAGTTCATCGCATTGAGCACGGAAGCAGAGATCATCCGCGAAGTCGAGGATCTGCAGTTCGACTTACAGCACCTTAGCGAGATCAGCAATCGCATCTACGCCTATGCCGATTCCCTAAGCGAATCCGATGAACGTCAGTCAACAAGCCTCGATGAACTACTCAGGAGAATTGGCGACAGTTACTCGGATAACGAGGTGGTGGTGCGCTCAGATCGGGTGATCTGCTCGATCAGCTCGCGCACTATGCAACGCTGCATCAACAATTTAGTGGACAACGCAATTGAATACGGCAAGCCACCTGTGCTGATCGGCTGCAAGCGGATCAACGGCAAGATTCTTGTCACAGTCGAGGATCACGGCAGGGGCATGAAGGCCGACGGCACCTTGGTGATGCCCAGACAAGTGCCAGCTTCAGATCGGAATGAACCCAAGCATCGTGGTCTTGGCCTTGGCATCGTGGAGGAATTCTGCCGCGCCAATGGGGGCTGCCTAAGACTGCGCGAATCCAACCTCGGCGGACTGCGCGCTGAGATGTGGCTGAAGCCCTAGAAACCCTAGGGCGTGTCTGCAAAGCTGTCACCGCCTTGATCCCTGTCGGTTGTGGTGCGCCGTGGTGTGCTCACCGACGCGCAGTGGGAACTGATCCAGCCGTTACTGCCGCCTCTGCGGCCGCGAACAGGTCGTCCTGCACTGGATCACCGACTGATCGTCAACACCATCCTCTGGCTGACCCGCACTGGTGCACCCTGGCGTGATCTGCCAGATCGCTACGGATCTTGGAAGAGCGTCTACAGCCGCTTCCGCCGTTGGAGTGAGCAGGGCATTTGGGAACAGGTCCTTGACGCTCCCCTGGCAGAAGCCCAGCGGCGCTGTGATCTCGACTGGGATCTGCACCACCTCGACAGCACGATCGTCCGGGCTTATCAGCACGCCGCTGGTGCCCGAAACAAGTGGATCAAGACCCCGCCAGTCGCGAGCAATTAGGCCGCAGCCGCGGTGGCTTCTCCACCAAGCTGCACATGCGGGTTGACGGCAAAGGTCGTCCGCTCACCTTCCTGCTGACGCCAGGACAGAGCCACAACCAGAAGGGTTTTGCTCCCTTGATCCAGGTCTGCGGGTTCGCAGCGGCCAGCGCGGCAGACCGCGGAGCAGGCCACGCAAGATCGTGGCTGATGCCGCGTACCGTGCCCGTTCGAACCGCCAGCTCCTACGCAGCAGAGGCATCGGGTACGCGATCCCGAGGTCCGTTCCACAAGAGTACTTACCGGCAGCGGAATCAGGTGGAGCGCTTCTTTGCTCGGATCAAACAGTTCCGCCGAAGGGCCACCCGCTACGAAAAGCTCGCGGAGCACTACCTTGCGATCGTAACGCTGACGGCAACGGTGATCTGGCTGCGGAAGCTTGCCTGACTTTGCAGACACGCCCTGGACAAAAGGCGCAGTCCAGCATCCAGATCCCGTAAATCCAGCCGTCCCAACTGCGCTGGATGTGCGGGTAACGCCGGAGCGCTGTCCATAACCCCCTGTGCCCACCAGCCCAGGTGCACGGCAGTGTGCAGGAAACGAACACGGTTGTTCGCGCAAAGCATGAATCGCCCGCGTGGCTTCTCCAGCGATTGTGGATTCATAGGGTGATCGATACAGGCCAACAGCCGTTGCTGCAAGACCCATGGCACTTCGCTTCAGCTATGTACCAGGCCGTGAACGTCAAGACACGCCCGCCACTGGCCAGCCCGTGCGCGAAC
>CAIOXF010000253.1 GCA_903862155.1 uncultured cyanobacterium
GGCCACCCTGGCCCTCTGGGAAGACCGGGAGAGCACGCTGCTCCTGCAAGACCTGTTTCCAGAGGCCACCGGGGTGACTTCACTCACCATCGAAGGCCTGGATGGAGCCGACGCCAGCTGGTTGCAGTTGGAGCAGCGGCGCCCCGATGCCACCGTGGCGGAGCGCCTGGTGCTCGAAACCCTGCTCTATGACCAGGGCGGCAGGCTGCTGAGCCCCGAAGAGGTAGCAAGCCTCCCCCTGGGCAGCACGATCCAGGCCGACCTCGTGGTGACCGATACCCGGGTCGATGGCCAGGGCCTGATCGGTCTGGATCTTGACATCAACTGGGATCCCAGCGGATTCACCTTGAACAGCGTGGCACTCAACCCGAGCTTGCCCCTGTTTATCAACCAGGGGAGCCTGGACGCTGCCAACGGCTCGCTCAAAGGTCTAGCGGCGTCCGGATTGCCTGCAGCTGGAGTTGGTGAAGTGCTCGGAGATGGTGTGAGGGAGCGCTTCGCCAGCCTCACATTCACCACCGGCGCAGCCAGCGGACTCGGCCCAGGCATCACCATCAAGCCAAGCAAGCTGGTGACCAGTAAAAACACCCCGCTGCTGCTCGACCAGGTGTACCCCCTGGGCACGGATTTGGTTGCCCAAGCTGTGTTGCATGGCACCCCTACCCAGCAGCAGGTAGGGAGCCAGCTTTATCGCGTCTCAGCGACTGATGAGGCCGGACGGCAATGGACCAAGGATGTGGAGCTCACCGTGCGCAACCGCAACGATGGCCCCGTGGCGATCGGTTCCACCAACATCACCACCCTGGAAGACAGGCCATTCCAGCTTGATCTCTCCACGTTCTTCTTCGATGAAGACACTGCGGTGGGAGATCAGCTCAGCTACCGAGTATTGGGCGAGATGCCACCCGGGATAAGCCTCGATGCCACCAAAGGCGAGCTCAGCGGCATGCCAGGCAATGAAGCCGTAGGCAACTGGACCATCAGGGTGGAAGCCAAGGATATGAGTGGCGCCACGGCCATTCAGACCATCGCACTGGCCATCGAAAATGTGAATGATGACCCCACGGTCGCTGGCGACCCGCTGCCCCTGAACCTGCTGCGAGAGTTCCGTCCATTCACACTCAATCTCCCCACCGGCTACTTCGAAGATGGGGATGCCGGCGATGCGCTCACCTACAGCCTCGACCTGAGCGCCTATCCGGAGGCCGCGGACTGGCTCAGCATTGATGCGACCACAGGGGAGATCAGCGGGGTGGCGCCAGGGGCGATGGGAGCTCCCTTCACGCTGCAGATCGTGGCGACAGACCGGGCAGGCGCAACCGCCAGGGCATCCCTGAGCCTGCAGGTATTGGACCAGAGCTACAACCGGGCGCCGGAGCTACTCAACGGCGGCCTGCTGGACCAGAGCCTCCTCGAAGGCCAGCCCCTCCGCATCAACCTGGATCGCGTCTTCCGCGACCCCGATGTGATGATCGGCGACTGGCTTACCTACACGCTGGAAGCTCCAGCCTGGCTCAACCTGGATAGCCGCACCGGCCTGCTGAGCGGCATCCCTGGTCATAACGACATAGGCAACACGGTGGTGCGGATCCAGGCCGTCGACCTCGATGGCGCCGTTGCGGTGGCCAGCTTCCATCTGGAGGTGGTGAATGTGAATCAGGCACCGCAACTGCTGGGCCCAGCCCGCTCCAACTCCTTGCTCACCACAGACAGCACCCTGGAGCTGGATCTCAACACCATCTTCCAGGATCCAGACACCCCCTTTGGCGACCTGGTGAGCTACAGCCTCAAGGCTAGAAGTACCTCAGAACTGGGGGTCCCCGACTGGCTCACCTGGGATCACGCCAAGGGCAGCTTGAAACTGGCCCCCGGGGCTGCGGATCGCGGTCTGCTCAGTCTTCTGTTTACGGCCACAGACCGGGCAGGCCTGAGCAGCAGCTA
>CAIOXF010000254.1 GCA_903862155.1 uncultured cyanobacterium
ATTTTCAGCCTCTGCGGGCCGGAGGAGGCCCCGCCACCGCAGGGCATGGCCGAGCGCTTTGTGTGCGGCCGGCTCGTGCTGCCCGATCACCGCAGCGGCCGCCTGCCCCAGCCCGGGGAGCTGGCGGCCGCCCTCGAGCAGCTCGAGGCCCTGGCTGGGGCTGGGCCGGTGTTTGTGCACTGCGTGGCGGCGATGGAGCGCTCGCCGCTGGTGTGCCTGGCCTGGATGGTGAGCCGCCATGGCCAGAGCCCCCAGCGGGCGCTCGACTATCTGATGCAGGTGCATCCGGGCACCAACCCGCTGCCGGGCCAACTGGCCCTGCTGCATGGGCTGGCTGCCTCGAGATCGGCATCGGGATCGGCCTCGGCTGTGGCGGGTTGTGATGCCGCGGCAAAAGTGAGACGATGAACGAACAGACCGGCCCGAGGCAGTAGAGCCCTGCTCCTGCCCACCGCATCTGCTGGAAGGGAATCTGCTGCCCGATGAATTTGTCGCGCGCCTTGTCTTGTCGCGCGACTGCTTTTGCTGCGCGCCTGGTTTTGCGGGCCGATTGTTAGATCCACACCGGCGGTGGTGGCCACGCCGCCCTGCCCTTAGGATCGCGCCACTTTTATGCAGATTTCGCGCTGCTGTTGGCATGGTGAAGCGATATCCCCTGGTGTGGTGTGCGGCGCTGGCGGGCTGCTGGCTGGCCGGATCCCTGCCGGGCCAAGCCAAGCCGGCATCTGGCTCGTCCCAGAGCACCTCGAAGAGCACGTCCAAGACCAAGGGCTTCTATGCGGCCCTCGGCTTGGGGGCGGTGTGGCCCCAGAGCACCAGCTTTACCAGCACGTTGCCAAGCCAGAACGCCGCGCCGGCTGGGAGTATCGCCGGTGGGATCACGGGCTTCTCCGGTGAGCTGGCTGTGGGCTACGACTTCGGCGCGATTCGCACCGAGCTCAGCGGCATCTACAGCACCGGCCAGTACGGCGGTGGCGGCAGCGCCTGGGACGCCCCGGCGCTCAAACCGTTCACTGTGAACAACAACGCCACGAACGACATCTACAAGACCGATGTGTTCGCCAATGTGTATTGGGATATCAACACCGGTTCCCGTTGGACGCCCTATGTGGGTGGCGGCCTGGGCTGGACCGGCCTGAGCGGGCCGGTGATGCAGGGCTCCAGTGGCGGCAGCAAGGATCTGCTCGGCTACCAGGCCAAGGTGGGTGTGAGCTACAGCGTGAGCCCCACCTCCGATGTGTATCTGGAGGGCGTGTACCAGGGCGCCAGCGGCTTCAGCGATGCGTCGCCGTTCGGCACCAGCCGCTTCGGTGCCTTCAACAGCTGGGGCGCCAAGCTGGGCGTGCGTCTGCGCATGGGCTCCAACTCCGCCCAGGCCAAGGCATCGGCTCCTACCCCAGCCCCGGCTCCCGCGCCCCAGCCCCTGACCCCCCAACCCGCGGCCACCCCCCAACCCGCGGCCAGCTCTCAGCCGGCAGCCAGCTCTCAGCCAACCCCAGTGCGCGGCCTGTGGTGAGAGCTAGGGCCCGGCTGAGCCCTGCCTGAGCCCTTGCTAAGCCCTGCCTCCTTATTTTTCCTGCACCTGCATGTTGATCCTGGTAACCGGCGGCGCCGGCTATATCGGCAGCCATGCGGTGCGGGCGTTGCAGCGTGCCGGCCATCGCCCGCTGGTGCTCGACAACCTGGTGTACGGCCACCGGCAGATCGCCGAGCAGGTGCTGCAGGTGCCCTTGGTGGTGGCCCAGGTGGGGGACCGGGCCCTGCTGGATCAGCTGCTGAGTGGGGCCCATCCGGCCTGCGGCGGGGAGCCGGTGGCGGCGGTGCTCCACTTCGCCGCCTACGCCTATGTGGGCGAGAGCGTGAGCGATCCGCTCAAGTACTACCGCAACAACCTGGGCGACACCCTCACCCTGGTGGAGGCCCTGGTGGCGGAGGGGCAGCGGCGCGGCACAGCTCCACCGCCACTGGTGTTTTCGAGCACCTGCGCCACCTACGGCATCCCGGATTCGGGCCGGATCCCGATCGGCGAGAGCTGCCCGCAGCGGCCGATCAATCCCTATGGGCGCAGCAAGTGGATGGTGGAGCAGCTGCTGGCCGATGCCGGCGCGGCCTACGGCCTACCGAGCGTGATCTTTCGCTATTTCAATGCGGCCGGCGCCGATCCGGCCGGTGATCTGGGTGAACACCACGAGCCGGAAACCCATCTGATTCCGCTTGCCCTGGATGCCATCGCCGGGCGGATCCCCCACCTGCAGATCTTCGGCAGCGATTACCCCACGCCCGATGGCACCTGCATCCGCGACTACATCCACGTGAGTGACCTGGCCGAGGCCCATGGCCTGGGGCTGGAGAAGCTGCTGGCGGAGGGCGGCCAGCACGTGTTCAACCTGGGCAATGGCACGGGCTATTCCGTGCAGCAGGTGGTGGAGGCGGCGGAGCGCCTCACGGGCCGGCCGGTGCCGGTGCAGCGGGCTCCCCGCCGCCCGGGCGATCCGCCGGTGCTGGTGGCGGCAGCAGAAAGCGCGCGCCGCCACCTCGGCTGGCAGCCCCGCTATCCAGACCTGGCCACGATCCTGTCCCACGCCTGGGCCTGGCACCAGCGCGATCCACTCGCTTAATCCAACTCACCCCAATCCATAACCCTCTGCCCAGCCGATACGGTTTCCGCCGCTTCTGCCGTTTCAGCCGCTTCAGCCGCTGAGCCAGCCCACCACCCTCCAGATCCAGGCCCTGCCGCTGGAGCAACGGGGGGGGGCTGGCCCTAGGCGCAGCC
>CAIOXF010000255.1 GCA_903862155.1 uncultured cyanobacterium
CAGCACCACCCCGGCGCGCTCCAGATCCGGCGCCATCGCCCGGGTGCCCTCCACGCTCCAACCGCCATTGGCATCCACCTGCAGCTCGCACGGCCCACCGGTGCTCTGGCGCCGACGCTCCAGGGCTTCGGCCACCGCCGCTAGCAGGGCCCGGTCGTGCTCGAGGCCGGCGGGGCTGCCGAGCTTGAGCTTGATCCTGGTGGCGGGCAGTTGCTGCCACCAGCGCTCGAGCCGCGCCAGCACAGCCTCAGGAGAACCTAAGCCGAGGGTCACGCTGGTGGCGACACAGGCCCCCGGATCCAGCCCCCAGAGCCGGTGAAGCGGCTGGTTCAACCGCTTTCCCCACCAGTCGTGCAGGGCCAGATCGAGGCCACAGCGGGCTGGCGGGCTGAGGGTCGCCAGCAGGGGCTCCAGGGCCTGAAGGGGCTGGGGCGCCAAGGCCGCCAGCTGGGGGGCCACCGCCTCGAGCTCCGCCGCAATGCCATCGGTGGCGTAATGGCGATGGCCGGTATCGAAGCCGCCGGTCTCGCCGATGCCCGTGAGCCCGTCGTGCTCAAGGCTCACCAGCAGGTGCTCCACCGCCGCCGTCGTGCCGCGGCTGATCGCCAGGGGCACGGCCTTGGTGAGCGGAAAGCGTTGCAGGCTCAGGCGCATGACTTGAGCGGCCTTCCCTGGAGTGAACCTCCAAGCTGGCATGGCTCAAAGGTTGCCTGTGAACAAGCCACTGGGGCCAACACAACTCAGGATCACCATGAGCAACTCGCGATCCCGGATATCACAAGCGCACCGATCCGCTCCTCCCTGATCCAACACCTGCTCGAACAGCAGCTGGCAGAGCTGCGCGACTGCCGCGAGGGCGCGGTAGCGGATTACATCCCCGAGCTGGCCAAAGCGAATCCAGAGGATTTCGGAATCGTTCTGGCCACGGCCGATGGCCGGATTTATGCCGTGGGGGACTGGGACAAGACCTTCACGATCCAGTCGATCTCCAAGCCCTTCATGTATGGGCTGGCGCTGCGGCTGCTCTCGCCGTCCTACATGGAGAGGAAGGTGGGGGTGGAGCCTTCGGGCGATGCGTTCAACGCCATCAGCCTGGATCCACACACCGGCATTCCCCGCAACCCGATGATCAATGCGGGTGCCATCGCCACGGCTGCCCAGGTGTGGCACCACGATCCAGGCCGGGCCGAGGCCCTCACCCTGGAGTTCTTTTCCAGCCTGGCCGGCCGTCCCCTGGCGGTGAATGGGTCGGTGTATGAATCCGAACGGGCCAGCGGACACCGCAACAGGGCCATCAGCCACCTGCTGCGCAACGCAGCGGTGATCGAGGAGGCGCCGGAGCCTGGCCTCGATCTCTATTTCCGCCAATGTTCGATCGGGGTCACCTGTCGTGACCTGGCCGTGATGGCCGCCACCCTCGCCTGCCAGGGGCGTAACCCACTGACCCAGGAAGAGCCCCTCGATCCGTCCATCACCACCCGCATGCTTGCGGTGATGGGCAGCTGCGGGATGTACGACTACGCCGGGCAGTGGTTGTACGACGTGGGCATGCCGGCCAAGAGCGGCGTCGGTGGCGGGGTGCTGGCGGTGGTGCCGGGCCGGCTGGGCCTCGCGGTGTACTCGCCGAGGCTCGATGCCTACGGCAACAGCGTGCGCGGCATCGCCGCCTGCCGGCGCCTGTCCCAGGCCCTGGAGCTCCACCTCTTTAACCAAACGCCCCTGCAGCAATCGCCGGTGCGCAGCACGTACCAGGGCACGGAGCGGCGCTCCCGGCGTTTCCGCAGCACCGCTGAAGCCACCGTGCTCGATCCCCTGCGATCGCAAATCACCGTGCTGCATGCCCAAGGGGTGCTGGATTTCGCTGCCGTGGAAAACGTTCTGGCCCGCATCGAACAGGCCGCAATCGACGGCGCCGTGATCATTCTTGATCTGGGTCAGGTCAGTGAGCTGCCGCCCGCCAGCGCGGCATTGCTGCATCGCCAGGCAGAACTCCTCCAGGCCGCTGGCCAGCACCTTCTGCTGTGCCGCAGCAGCCATCTGGAACTGCCCGGGACCCTCCGTGCTGCGGCGTTCGCCCACGCCAGCCTGGATCTCGCCCTGGAAGCCGCCGAAGATCAGCTGCTGGAGGGCACGACCGGCGAGAGCAGGGGCGGCGCAAGCAGTGGCAGGGAGGGGAGGGGCGCCCTGGAGTGTCCGTCGCAGAAAACGCCCACCAACGTCAACCAGCTCGGGCTGCTGGCACCACTGGCCGCCGATCTGCGCGAGGCGATCCTGGAGCGACTCGAGCTCCGCCACTACCCCGCCGGGACGCTGGTGATGGCGCGTGAGCAGGAGAGCGATCAGCTGTTCCTTGTGGACTCCGGCCGGTTCAGCATCTTTCTGCCGATTCAGCGGCCGGAAGCCACGCCAAGACTGGCGCGTGTGGCCACGTTTTCCGCTGGCATGGTGTTTGGCGATGCTTCCTTCTTCAGCGGGCAGGTCCGAATGGCCGATGTGGTGGCCGATACCGATGGCAGCTGTTGGCTTCTGCATCGCAGCGCCTTCGAAGGGCTCCAACGGCAGAACCCTGCCGCAGCGATCGCCCTGCTCACCCAGCTGGCCATTGATCTGGGACGCAAGGTGGCCCTGTGCGGCCAGCAGCTCACCCTCGTCGAAGATCTCTGAGGTCAACCGGCGATACCGGAAACTGGTGCCATGACGGCGACACAGGCTCCACGCGGCAGCTACTGGATCACCACCTTCGGCTGCCAGATGAACAAGGCGGATTCCGAACGGATGGCCGGGATCCTGGAATCGATGGGCTACAGCGCCGCCGATGACGAGCACGGCGCCGATCTGGTGCTCTACAACACCTGCACCATCCGCGACAACGCGGAACAGAAGGTGTACAGCTACCTAGGGCGCCAGGCCCAGCGCAAGCGCACCAACCCCAATCTCACCCTGGTGGTGGCGGGCTGCGTAGCCCAGCAGGAGGGTGAGTCGCTGCTGCGGCGCGTGCCCGAGCTGGACCTGGTGATGGGCCCCCAGCACGCCAACCGGCTCGACGTGCTGCTCGCCCAGGTGGAGCAGGGCCAGCAGGTGGTGGCCACCGAGGAGCACCACATCCTTGAAGACATCACCACCGCCCGCCGCGACAGCACGATCTGCGGCTGGGTGAATGTGATCTACGGCTGCAACGAGCGCTGCACCTACTGCGTGGTGCCCTCGGTGCGGGGGCGCGAGCAAAGTCGCCTGCCCCAGGCCATCAAGCTGGAGATGGAAGGTCTGGCGGCCCAGGGGTTCAAGGAGATCACCCTGCTCGGCCAGAACATCGACGCCTACGGCCGCGATCTGCCCGGCATCACCCCGGAAGGCCGGCGCCAGCACACCCTCACCGACCTTCTCCACCACGTCCACAACGTGGAGGGGATCGAGCGCATCCGCTTCGCCACCAGCCATCCGCGCTACTTCACCGAGCGGCTGATCGATGCCTGCGCCGATCTAGACAAGGTGTGCGAACACTTCCACATCCCCTTCCAGAGCGGCGACGACGAGGTGTTGCGCGCCATGGCACGGGGCTACACCGTGGATCGCTACCGCCGGATCATCGAGCGCATCCGCGAGCGCATGCCCGATGCCTCGCTCAGCGCCGATGTGATCGTGGCCTTCCCGGGTGAAACCGACACCCAGTACCGCCGCACCCTCGAACTGATCGAGGAGATCGGCTTCGACCAGGTGAACACCGCCGCCTACTCGCCGCGGCCCAACACCCCCGCCGCCGACTGGCCCAACCAGCTCAGCGAAGACGTGAAGGTGGAGCGCCTGAGGGAGCTCAATGCCCTGGTGGAACAAAAGGCCAAGGAGCGCAGCGCCCGCTACGCCGGACGCACCGAGCAGATCCTGGTGGAGGGCCTCAACCCCAAGGATCCGGCGCAGGTGATGGGCCGCACCCGCACCAACCGGCTCACCTTCTTCCCGGGTACCCGGGCCGATGGCTCAGCCATTCAGGCCGGCGAACTGGTGGATGTGGTGATTGAGCAGGTGCGCGCCTTCTCCCTGAGCGGCAAACTGGCCTGATCCTCGCCGCGGAAGATCCGCCCCGCATGAGCAGTTTCCCCACCCGCGTCGGCCTGATCTTCGGCGGGGCCTCTGGGGAACACGCGGTGTCGGTGCGCTCGGCGGCCACCATTGCCGGCGCCCTCCGCCAGGGCGAGAACGCCCAGCGCTATGCGGTGAGCAGCTTTTATATCGATCCGGCCGGCCGCTGGCATGGGGCCGAGCTGGCCGAAGCGGTGCTGGCCCAGGGCACACCGGCCAGCGAGGCCCAGCTCCAGGGAGCCGGCCGCCCAGGCTTCAGCGGCTTTCCTTCCGGCGCCGTGGACGTGGAGGTGTGGCTGCCAGTGCTGCATGGCCCCAACGGGGAAGACGGCACGATCCAGGGCCTGTTCACCCTGATGCAGGTGCCCTACGTGGGCTCCGGGGTGCTGGGGTCGGCCGTGGGCATGGACAAGCTGGCGATGAAGGCTGCCTTTGCCGCCGCTGGGCTGCCCCAGGTGGCCTACGCCGCCGTGGAAGCTCACGAGCTCGAGGGCAACACCGAGGACGTGCTGGATCGGCTGGAGCAGCAGCTGGGCTTCCCCTGCTTCGTGAAGCCCGCCAACCTGGGCTCGTCGGTGGGGATCAGCAAGGCCCGCAACCGCAGCGAACTGCTGGAGGGCCTGCGGCAGGCAGCAGCCCTGGATCCCCGCGTGGTGGTGGAGCAGGGCGTGGACGCCCGCGAATTGGAGTGCGCCGTGCGCGGCGGCGGGCTCCAGCCCCTGGCCGCCTCAGTGCTTGGCGAGATCTGTTTCGACGCCGACTGGTACGACTACGACACCAAATACAGCGAGGGGCTGAGCCACACCGTGATCCCGGCCCAGGTGCCATCCCACGTGGCGGAACAAGCCCGTGGGATGGCGCTGGCGGCCTGCCGGGCCGTGGGGGCCATGGGCCTGGCCCGGGTCGACTTCTTCTATGGCACCGGCGGTGAGATCTGGCTCAATGAGATCAACACCTTCCCGGGCTTCACCAGCCAGAGCATGTACCCCATGCTCTGGGCCGCCACGGGCATTTCACTCGACACATTGGTGTGCGAGCTGATTGAAGGAGCGAGAGAATGGCACCTACGCCCACAGCTGCGAGGTGCCGCCGCATGATGCACGGTCTGCTCTGGCTTCCCCTGCTGCTGGTGTTCGTGTTGCTCACCAGCCTGGGCTGGCTGGAGCGCCGGCGCCAACGGCTTTTCCGCGAATGGGCAGAGGGGGCCGAACTGGCCAAGCTCGATGGCTGCGGGGCCGCCCGTCTGGTGGATGGGGTTCTCACCTGGAGCACGTTCGAGGCGGGCAAGCTGGAACCCAAGGGCTCGTTCGTGATCAAGCAGCTGGAGTTGGTGGAGCTGCTGTCGCTGGGATCTGGCGAAGCTCCCCTCACCGATGAATCCCAGGGCGCTTGCCGGCTGCGGCTGGTGGGTGGCGGCGAGCAGAAGGATCTCCCCTTCTCCGATGCCGAGCGCGCCCGCCGCTGGATCCAGGAACTGATGGCGCGCTCTCGCTGCGAGCTGTGACCGCGGTTCCCGGGGCGGAACGCCGCCGCCAGCTCCGCCAGCAGCGGCGCCAGGAGCGCCTGCGCAATTTCTGGCGCTTGGTGGTGTTCAGCACCATCGCCGGTGGCGCCGGTTACGCCCTGTTGCACTTCGGCTGGGTGCTGAACGGGCCCCAGCAGGTGGAAGTGGTGGGCAGCCGCCAGGTGGGCCGCGAGCAGGTGATCCAGGCTGCCAGGCTGCGTTTCCCCACTCCGCTGCTGAGCCTGCAGCCGCGGCAGATCGCCACCGAACTGGGCGCCGCTCTGCCGGTGGAGCAGGTGCAGGTAAGCCGGTTGATGGCCCCCCCCAGGTTGCGGGTGGCCGTGGTGGATCGCGAGGCTGTCGCCCGGGCCCAACGGCTCACCGGCAAGGGTCCGGAAAGCGGGTTTGTGGATCGGCTGGGCAACTGGATGAGCAACCGCCAAACCGAAGGAGTGGCCGCCAGCCGCCCGCTCACGCTCACCGTGCTGGGGTGGCAGCCACGCCATCGATCGGTGCTGGCCCTGGTGCTGGAGCAACGCAACCAACTGGGCACCAACCTGCAGGAAATCCGCTTCGATCCCAACGGCAGCCTCTGGCTGCGAAGCGCCAGCCTGGGCCTGGTGCGTCTGGGGCCGCCAGACAGCCAGCTGCCCCGCCGCCTAGCCGTGCTGGAGCACCTGAGCAAGGAGCTGCCCGAGCGGGTGAAGGGCCAGCGGGTCCAATCGATCGACCTGAGTGATCCGGATCAACCCGAACTGGGGCTGCCGGTGCCGCCCAAAGGCAGTAAAGCCAGTGGTCCCGTGGCTGCAACGGCGAACCGAGACTGACACTACCCGCCCTGGCCTCCCCGCGCTGATTGAGCGCACCCGACCCGATTCGAGGTCGGTGACTTAGGCGGTACCAGTCAATTATGTTGCGTTGCGGACGTAAACGCGCGAACGTGTGGCATCGCGCCGTACGCAGCGCCCTTCACCTACATAATGCAGCCGCAGC
>CAIOXF010000256.1 GCA_903862155.1 uncultured cyanobacterium
GGCTCGATCGGCTGGAGGGCACCCCCCGGCTCTATGAGCGCTGGCTCCATCCCCTGCAGGGCGGCGGCCAGGCATGGGTGTACGTGGGCAGGGCCCGGCAGATACGCCACTCCCCCCGACTCCACGACGGCCGCTGGCGAGGGCCCCGCTAGGGGAGTGCCACCAGCCAGCGGCCAGCTCCGGCCAGCAGCAGCGTGCCGCCACCCGCAAGCCACCAGGAGAGGCCCCGGGGGCCCAGGCGCCGCAGCAGCACCAGCGAGCCAGCCGCTCCCACCAGCAGCGCCAGGGTCTGGCAGAAGCCGATCACATGGCGATCGGCACTCCAGTGGGGAAGGGCGGAGGCCCACTCGCCCAGCGGCGCCAAGCTCACCGGCAGCAGCGCCCCGGCCTCCGCCATGCCCAGGGGCAGATGGCGGGCCAGCATCAGACCCCAGAGCAGGGGCAACAGGGCATAGAGCAGCCGGCGCCGGGCGTTGGCCGCCAGCAGCGGCCGCAGCAGCTGGAACAGCGCCGCCGGAATCGCCAGGGCCAAAGCGGCCATCGCGAGCCGCGGCAGCAGCGGGCCTTCGTGCAGCGAGGCCGGCGCCAGCGGCAGCCAGCCCAGCAGCCGCTGCCAGAAGTGCAGACACACCCCGCCGGCCAGCACCAGGATCAGGCCGGCCTCCGCCTCCGGCGGTTCCATGTCGGGTTGCAGGTCGGCCGCCGGGGGCCGCAGCCGCAGCTGCACCGAGCGGTGCGGACAGGCGGCCGCGCAGGTGAGGCAGAGCACGCAGTTGCGGTTGTCGGCAAGGTGGGCGGGATGGGTACCGAGGGGGCAGCCAGCCGTGGCCAGACCCTCCCCCACGGCCGGGCCACCCTTGAAGCAGCCATAGGTGCTGCAACTGCCGCTGCAGGTGCCCACCTCCGCCCGCAGCTCGCTGATGGCCAGCTTCGCGAACAGGCCGTTCATGCCTCCCACCGGGCAGAGATAGCGGCACCAGAACCGCTTCTCAAACAGCAGCGATCCGATCACGGCCCCGGCGGTGATCAGCAGCAGCAGGCAGCTGCTCAGCCAGGCGGTGTTCTCCAGGTTCCATACCGCCTCCCAGAGCAGGATCGCGGCGAACCCAGCCGCGAGCAACGGTGCTGCCCAGCGGTCGTGCTCACCCCGGGGCCAGCGCTGGGGCTGCCAGCCCAGGGCAGCGGCCAGCTTCTGGGCAATCTCACCCCACACCATGAACGGGCAGAACGAGCACCACAACCGCCCCACAAGGGGATAGCCCAGCAGGATCAGCGGCCACCACCAAGCCCAGAACAGGTTGAGCGCACCGTTGTGGGCCCGGTCCTGCGGGCCCAGCCAGAGCCACAGGTTCACCAGCACGAACACCCAGCTCACCAGGCCGAACAGCAGGGTGTTCCACAGCCGCGGGAAGCGCATCCATTCCCGCCATGCCGGCCTCCAGCGCCACAGATCGAAGCGGGCCTTGGGGTTGCGGTCAGCGGTCCAGAACACGTCGTCGGGGAGCACCGCCGGCAGCAGCGGCCCCTGGCGCCGCGCCTGCTGCAGCGCCCGGTAGATGAGCACCTCCAGCTCGCGGATGTTGTTGGGGAAGTCATAGCCCTGGAGCCGTTTCACCACGGCCTCGGGCACCTCCGGTGGATGCTCCCAGCCGAGCTTGGGGCTGCGCTGGCGCACGCCATAACGGAGCCATTCCCCGAGGTCGGTGCGGCGCACCCGCAGGGGCGGCACCCGGATCAGGCTGCAGTGCTGATCGAAGGCCGGCAGAGCCGATTCGGCCGTGAAGAACAGCCGGCCGCAAAACAACCGCGGGGGCTCTGCGGCAGTGGCACCAACGGGCCGCCACTGGCGCGTGTCCACAAACTGCAGCAGGGCCTGCTGCACGGGTTCAGGGGCCTTGTCGAGCTGGTCCACCAGCAGGTCTCCCTCCCCGAGGCAGGCCAGCAGGGCCGTGTCGCTGCAGGAGCCGGCATGGCCGAACAGCAACGCCGCATCGGGCCGCAGGCTGGCCCCATCCACCCGCAGCATCAGCTGGCGGCGAGCCGGGGAGCCGAAGTGAATCAGGGCCGCGATGTTGTCTTTCTCCAGACCCGGCTCACCGCTGATCAACACCGGCCGGGCTGTGGCATCAGACGCCGCCTCGCGGATCTGCTCCCGCAGCCGCTGGGCATAACGGCTGCTGCCCACGATGCCCCGGCGAGTGCGGCCCAGCAGGTAGGGGGCGATCCGCAGCAGGCGCGCATGGTCTGGATCAAGCGGCGGCCCCGTGATCGGCTCAGAGCTCTGATCAGTCATCGGGCCGGGGCCGCTGTCTGGATTCTGTCCCCGACGCACCGTGGGGGAAGAACTGGCCATAGCGCTCCTCCAGCCGCGGGAGGCTGGTGCTGATCGCCGCTGCCACCTGCACGGGGGGCATGCCGGAGCGCAGCAGGCGCATGCAGGCCAGGTGCCGCAGCCAGCGAGCACCGAGATGGCGCGCATCGGGTCCACAGATCACCCGCAGCCGCTGGTGCACGCGGGCGGCAGCCAGCCGGGCCCGCTCATGTTCATCGGGGTTGGCAGGGCGGTTCCAGGGCATCAACACCTCAAGGAACTCCTGGGACACCGAGCCCAAACAAAGATCGGAGCTGAGATCGAGGGAGATGATCGCCCGGTTGATCTTGCGCCGACCCTGCTTGCTGTCCCAGTAGCGCACGCTGTCGCCGATGGGCGCGCCGCTCGATGCCAGCTGCGCCAGATCGGCCGGGTGCATCGCCATCACACCCATTAACCGCGCACCGGTGGCCAGGGCCATCGCCACGGGCCAGGCGGTGGACGGATCCACGGCTAACAGGCGCCGAAACGTCTCCACCGCGGCCTGATCGTCGCGGGTGAGCACCTGGCTGATCTCCGGGGGAGGCTGCCCCCGCCGGCTGAAGCGGGCCTCCGAACTGGCCGCGAACGCAAACCCTGCCGCCGCCGCCAGGCCGCGGGCAGCCGTGAGACGCTCGCGCCGCTCGCGGCTGCCCTGGGGCGATTGCGTGACCCAGATGTGCAGGTTCGCCTGGCTCACGGGCCAGCCACGATCCATCAAGAAACGCACCGCGCGGCGCACCCAGCGCTCCCGGCAGGCGGCGGTGCCGGGCCTGAGCAGATGGGCTTCCTGCTCCTCCCGGATCGACTGCAGGGCCCGCAGCTCGATCCGACGCCAGGCACCCACCGCCTCCGGCTCCGGAGGGCGGGTGGCGCGGTTGGCACGGATCTCGCGGGCCAACTCCAGGGCGGCAGGCAGGGCCAAACGGGGATAGGCGGGATCGGCGCCGGCCACGCGCTTGCTCACCCGCACCCCATCGATCACTCCCACCAGCAACAGGTGGGTGCTGCCGCGACGACTCTGACGGCGCAGCCACAGATCCGAGCAACCGCAGCGTTGCTGCAGCTCCGCACTCACCTCCGTTGCATCGCTGGTGCGCATTAGATCAAAACAATTGCGCCCCGCTGGTATTGAATCTTAGGGCTGCTTGTGACCAATGCGAGCCCCTAGTGTCGGCTCCCCAACAGCGCTATGGCCATGACCCTCACCCTCTATGGCGGTGCTCGCTCACGTGCATCCATGCCCCGCTGGTATCTAGAAGCGAAGGGCATCCCCTACCAGTGGGTGCAGCTCGACATGGAGGCCGGCGAGCACC
>CAIOXF010000257.1 GCA_903862155.1 uncultured cyanobacterium
CGCTCGCCGTCGCCGCGGGTGGCGGCCCGCACCAGCAGCCCCTGCGCGTAGCTCAGGGCCAGGGCGTTGCCGTCGATCTTGAGCTCGCCCACCATCGCCAGGGCCGGCAGGGGCTCCCCCGGCGCGGGGGCCCGATCGAGGGCCTTGAGCAGCCGGCCAAACCAGGCCTCGAACTCCTCGCTGTTGAAGGCGTTGTCGAGGCTGAGCAGGCCGATGCGGTGCTCCACGCTCGTGAAGCCCTCGGCCGGTGTGCCACCCACGCGCTGGGTGGGGCTGTCCGGTGCGATCAGCTCCGGATCGGCTGTTTCGAGATCCAGCAGCTCCCGGTAGAGCCGGTCGTACACCGGATCCTCCATGACTGGAGCATCCAGCACGTAGTAGGCGTGGGCGGCCCGGTTGAGCAGCTCCCGCAGCTCAGCGGCACGGGCCACGGACGACCCCATCGATCAGGCGGCAGCGGGTTTGCGGATGCGGTCGATGCGCCACTGGTCGTCCAGCTTCACGAAGGTGAAGTCGAGCGGCAGTTCGTCGTTGCCCTCGCTCTTGAGCTTCACGGTGAGGATGATCTGGTCGTCTTCCACCCGCGGCCTGCCGCTCTTGAGGTTGCGGTACTTGTTCAGCTGCAGCCCCGCCAGGAAGCGGATGAACTGGGTGCGGTTCACGTGGCTGCGGTAATTCTTGGTGGTGAGCAGGTAGGCGCCATCCACCTGGCCGCTGGCCACCTGGGTGAAGAACTGTTTGATCAGCGGGTTGATGCCGCGGGCGCTGAGCACCAGCTTCACGGCATTGATCGTCCAGTACAGGAGCAGGGCGCCGGCGCCGGCCATCAGGGCCTTGGTGCCGATGTTGCTGATCAAACCCCAGTCCATGCGTTGTGGCGGTGTCTTCGGCGCCGAGTCTGACCGACTGCCCGGCCAGAATGGCTGCCGTTCTTAGGCCGCTTCAGGGTGCCGCTGGAACCGCTGCTGCCCCTGTTCCACCGGCTCGACCGGGAGCACTTCGGCGGCACCCTGGCGCCCGCGGGCCGGCGCCTGGTGGAGCTCCGCTGGAGCGATGGCCGCATGTGCCGCACCGCGGGCCTGTATCGCCGTGGTCGCCATGCCGATGGCCGGGAGCTCTGCGAGATCGTGCTGTCGCGGCCCCTGCTCGAACCGCTCCCGCGCGAGGCCACCCTCAGCACCCTCTGCCACGAAATGATCCACGCCTGGGTGGATCGGGTGCTGGGCGTGCGTGAAGTGCACGGCCCCCAGTTCCGGGCCCGCATGGCGGCGATCAACGCGGCCCAGCAGGAGTTTCAGGTGAGCCTGCGCCACTGCTATCCCCTGCCGGCGGGCACGGGCGCCGCCCCCCGCTGGCTGGCCCGCTGCCCCACCTGCGGCATCAGCGCCCCCTATCGCCGCCGGGTGAAGGGCCTGGCCTGCCGCCACTGCTGCGAGCGGCTGCATGGCGGGCTGTGGCATCCCAGCTGCCTGCTGGAGTTCGAAGACACCCGGCTGGCGGGCTGAGCTGGTGGCCGTGCGGGCCGCCCGTTACCCTGCCGCCCATGGGCGTGTTCCTCTGGACCCTCGAATTCGGCGGCCTCACCATTGCCCTGGTGGGTCTGGGCCGGGAGCGCTGGCTGGCGGCCCGGCGCCGGTAGCTTGGCTGCATGAGCGCCTACTCCCGCCGTGGTCCTGATCCGCTCGAGCAGGGGCTCGACCGGTTGGTGAGCGCAGGACGGCAATTCGTGGATGGGGTGTCCGGGGCTCGCCCGGGCTCGCGTCCAACGGCCCGTGGCACCGGTCGCCCCAGTGGTTCACTCCCGCGCCTCGATGACCTGGGCCGCTGGGTGGAAGACAAGCTCGACTGGATCTTGGACGACGACGACGACTGGCGCGAGCCCTGGCAGGAGCAGCCGCCCCGCCGCCGACCCCTGGAGGCCATCTCGCGTCGCTCGCCGATCCCGCCCCAGAGCCCCGCTCCTTCCGCCCCGATCGACGCCGGCGATTGGCCTGACGACGACAGCTTCACCGTGCCGCGTTGGCAGCGCTCCGCCCCGAGCGAGCGGCGCGAGGCCCCCGGCCGTGCTCTGCCGCGCTCCATGCCGCGTTCGAGTCGCCGCCGCAGCCTGTAGCGCCCGTCCTGCCTAGCGTTGGGGCCTGCGTTCCCTGCGTGTTGATGAGCAGCCTCGTGGTGGTGGGTTTCCCCAAGGTGGCGGAGGCGGAGGAGGTGCGGCGCGAGCTGGTGGATATCCAGCGTGAGCAGTTGATCGCCCTGGAAGATGCGGTTGTTGTGGAGCACGACGCCGAAGGCCAGGTGCATCTGCGTCAGGCCCTGAACCTCAC
>CAIOXF010000258.1 GCA_903862155.1 uncultured cyanobacterium
GCCCAATGCCTCGGGGTTTCTGGAGCAGTGGGCGGGCTTGCTGGATCACCATCAACCGGCCCTGGTGATCAATGCGGCGGCCTACACCGCAGTGGATCGCGCCGAAACAGAGGTGGAGACGGCCATGGCCGTGAACGGCTATGCCGTGGGCTCCATCGCATCCGGCTGCGGTGAGCGCGGCATCCCGCTGTTCCATCTCTCCACGGATTACGTGTTTCCCGGGAGTGGAGAGAGTCCCTGGATGCCAGGAGATCCCACCGAGCCCTTGGGGGCCTATGGGGCCAGCAAGTTGTTGGGTGAACAGCTGGTTCAGCAGGCCTGTCAGGCGTGCGCAGCGAAGGTGCTTGTGCTCCGGGTGAGCTGGGTGTTCGGCCAGCAGGGCCACAACTTCGTGCGCACGATGGTGCGCCTGGCGGAAGAACGGGAAGAGTTGCGGGTGGTGGCCGATCAAGTGGGCGGTCCCATCAGCGCAGAGGCGATCGCCCGGGCCCTGTTGCCGTTGGCGGAGCCGGCCATGGCCGATCGCCATCCGGTGCGGGGGCCCGGGGAGTGCTTCCCCTGGGGTATCCATCACCTCCAGGCTCAGCCCTGGGTGAGCTGGCATGGCTTTGCGGAGGAGATCGTCCGTCAGGGTGTGGAACTTGGGCTGCTGCAGCGCGCACCGCAGGTGATCCCGATCAGCTCAGCGGAGTTCCCCACGCCTGCCCGGCGCCCAGCGAATTCCCGCTTGGATGGCAGCAGCGCGGAACGGGAGCTGGGTTTGCTGATGCCGGCCTGGCGCGAGGATCTGCGCCAGTGCCTACTCAGCTGGCGCGCTGCCGCCGTTGTGGAAGCCTCCGCGCCGTCGTCTCCCAAGCCATGACTCGACACGTTCTGATCACTGGCGGCGCGGGCTTCATTGCCGGCAACCTCACCCACCATTGGTGCGCGGCCCATCCGGAGGATCGGGTGGTGGTGCTCGATGCGCTCACCTACGCGGGCAATCGGGCCACGATCCAGCCGCTGATCGATGCGGCCCGGATCCAATTTGTGGAGGGTGACATCACCGATCGGCCCTTGGTGGATCAATTGTTGGCTGAGCATGAGATCAGCCATGTGGCGCATTTGGCGGCGGAGAGCCATGTGGATCGCTCGATCAGCGGACCCGGCGCCTTTCTCTCCACCAATGTGACCGGCACGTTCACGCTGCTGGAGGCGTTTCGCGCCCACTGGCAGCAGGCGAGCCGCCCAGAGCATTGGCGCTTCCTCCATGTGAGCACCGATGAGGTGTTTGGCAGCTTGGAGGCCGCCGATCCACCGTTCTGCGAAACCACCAGCTACGACCCGCGCTCGCCCTATTCGGCCAGCAAGGCCGCCAGCGACCATCTGGCCCGGGCCTGGCAGCACACCTACGGGCTGCCGGTGCTGGTGAGCAACTGCTCGAACAACTACGGGCCGTATCACTTCCCGGAGAAGCTGATTCCGCTCACCCTGGTGAACATCCTGCAGGGCAAGCCGATCCCGGTGTATGGCGATGGCAAGAATGTGCGCGATTGGCTGTATGTGGAAGATCACTGCCGGGCGTTAGATCTGATCCTCACCAAGGGTGAGCTGGGGAGCACTTATTGCATCGGCGGCCGCAACGAAGTGGCCAACATCGATTTGGTGTCGATGCTTTGCGATTTGCTCGATGAGCTGGCCCCGCATCATGGGGTGGCGCTTCCGGTGAGTCCGAGCCGGGAGCTGATCACCTACGTGAGTGATCGTCCTGGCCACGACCGTCGCTATGCGATTGATGCCAGCAAGATCGAAGCGGAGCTCGGTTGGCGGCCGCAGGTGAGTGTGGAGGAGGGGCTGCGGCGCACGGTGGAGTGGTACCTCACGCACCAAGCGTGGTGGCAGCCGCTGCTCGTGCAGGGCGGAGGGGCGTGATGCAGATCATTCCCCAGGCCATTCCCGAAGTGCTGCTGCTGGTGCCGCAGGTGCATGGTGATGCCCGCGGTTTCTTTGTGGAAACGGCCCGCCAGTCGGTGTTGCGGGAGGCCGGCATTCCGGAGTTGGTGCAGCACAACCAGTCGCGCAGCCGCCAGGGTGTGCTGCGGGGCTTGCACTATCAGCTGGAGCAAAC
>CAIOXF010000259.1 GCA_903862155.1 uncultured cyanobacterium
ATATCGCGCAGTTGATCTACGTCTGCGGTCGTGTCAATCGCGCGGTTGAACCGCTCGATCTCAAACTTCTGATTCAGGGTCAATTCGATCGGCACCGACATCCGTCACCTCCGATGGATGTCGTCACCGTATCCACCAGATACAAGGCGTGCGTAGCGCTCGCTACCACTGCGCTGCTCTGTCAGTGTTTCGAGCTATGAAGTTCCCTGTGGGGAGCGGGGGCATCAGTGTTTTTGATCGTATGGCTTAGAAATCCAACGCGGTGAGCTGCCATGCGCCTGAGCTGGCCCCAGCACCTGGAAACGGCTCGGGTGATTGAACGGGTGGATGAAGAGCACCGCGGGGTGGCCCTGGCCCTGATGGGTGTGGCCCTGTTGCTGCTGGCCCAGGATCTTCTTGAGCAGGAAAAGCCCCCGGTTTGAAGCGGGGGCTGGCGTTCTCATGGGTTGTGTGGGATCCCGGTCCTGCCGGGTGGCTGTATCAGCCCTCCACCTGAACGCTCACGCTGGTCACGGTGTTGGCCTTCGGGGCGGTCACGGTGAGCAGGCCATCGCGGTAAGTGGCCTTGAGCTGGTCGCGCTCGATCGCTGAGGGGAAGCGGAAGCTGCGGCTCCAGGTGCCGTAGCGGAATTCGCTGAGCAGGGGGTTGGGTTCGGCTTTGGCTTCACCCGTGGCTTCAACCGGGAGCTCGCGGCTGGAGCGGCGCTCGGCACTCACCACCAGGGTGCGGTCGGTGGCTTTGACATCGATGGCGGCCTTGTCAACGCCGGGAAGTTCCAGCACCACTTCAAAGGCGTTGGCGGTTTGGTGCACTTCAGCGGCGGGAACGCGCTCGGCGTGTTGCAGTTGCTGGCTGAGCTGCTGCTCAATGCGATCGATCAGATCGAAGGGAGAAGCGGTGCGCAGGGTGAGCATGGTTCGGATGGCGAAGGTTTCAGTTCGCGGGGTGACGTTCGCCCCGGTGAGAACACCTTCGCCGGGGCAAATCCAGCGGCAGAGTGAGGGAACCGAACGTTTTGATTCGGGGCTCCTCACCCAGTGTTGCAGACCGATCTCAGCGGTTGGGAGAACCGGCCAGATCGGCCGGCTGGGAGAGTGGGGCCTTCGGCCGCAGGCCCCATGGATTCAGCCCAGGCCGTGCAGGTGCTTGCCCTGTCTGCCCTCTTGCTGGGGGCACTGATGCTCACGGCACGCAGTTAGGTTGATCAATTCGGCCGATTCCTGGCACGTTTCGTTTCGGTTGCACCCTTTTCGCTGTCGGTGCGCCGCGTTCTGCATGGGGTCGGCCCCGTGCTCATCGGTTTGGCCCACCTGGGCTGTGCCCTGCTGCTGGTAACGGGCCTGGGCCTGGGTGCTGGCCTCTGGGCCCTGGCTCTGTATGTGGTGCGGATGCTGGCCACCACGGCCATCTATCACCGGCTGATCGCCCATCGCAGTTTTGATGCCCCCCGCCCGGTGTGGTGGATCGGCTCGCTGATTGCCGCGTCATCGGGGCAGATGGGGCCCAGCTGGTGGAAGGCCCACCACCAGCAGCACCACCGCCATGTCGACACCAGCGCCGATCCCCACACCCCCCTGCATCCCCGCAAGGGCTGGGCTGGCTTCTGGTATTCCCAGCTGGGTTGGTTGCTGTCGCCGGAATTTCATCCCGCCCAGCTGCCGGCCGATGTGGAGGCTGATCCGGTGCTGCGGTTGATCGACCGGCTGCACATGGTGCCGGTGCTCGCCCTGGGCTGGCTGTCGTGGCAACTGGGCGGCCTCGAGTGGCTGGGGGCCTATTGCCTCAGCACCACCCTGCTGTTCCACGGGGTGGCGAGTGTGAATTCCGTGGCCCACCTGGTGGGCGATCAGCCCTTTGCCACAGGGGATGCCAGCCGCAATAACGGCTGGGTGGCGCTGATCACCCTGGGGGAGGGCTGGCACAACCTGCACCACGCCATGCAGAGTTCCGTGCGCCAGGGCTACACGGTGTGCGGGGGCAAGCTCGTGCTGCTGCCAGATCCCACCTATTGGTTCATCAAGGGGCTGGAACGGCTGGGGCTGGCCCGGCGGCTGCGGATTCCGAGCGACCGCGCCCTGCTGGCCCGCGCTGTGTACGGGAAACCGTGACCCCCTGAACTGACAAGAACCCGAAACAATGCGTTACGGTTCTTGTAACAGTTCGAAAGGGCCCCATGGCTGATTCTTCTTCCCGCTTCGGTTTCGTGAGCTTCGCCGAAACCTGGAATGGCCGCCTGGCCATGCTTGGCTTCGTGATCGGTCTGGCCACTGAGTTGCTCACCGGCCAGGGCATCCTCAGTCAGATTGGTGTGGGTTGATCGCCATGACGAACACCCCCGCTAACGACAAGTGGTTCCAGGATCGGGCCAAGCAGCAGATCCACATGGAGCAGCTGAAGCGCGCTGAGCTGTTCAATGGCCGCGCCGCCATGCTCGGCATCCTGATCGGTGTGATCACCGAGGGCCTCACCGGCGCCGGCATTGCCCACCAGATCGGCCTCGGCCCCCTGATCGACGGCTACGCCGCCTGCCATACCCAGTTTCTCCCCTTCTGTTTCTGAGGCTTCGGCCACTCTTGATGATTTGACAGCCCTGGTTACGGCCAGGGCTTTTTTTGTTATAGGTGTGAGCTCATTAGGGCACTGACACACCTGCGTGGCTTGGTTACGGTTGAAGCACGGTTTGGATGCGCCATGAAGATCGCGGCGCTCCCTGCGGATGAGCCCCAGAGGCTGGCCGAGCTGCGTAGCTACGGGGTGCTCGATACACCTCGGGAGCAGACCTTCGACGACATCAGCGAGCTCACCCGGGCGATTGCCGGAACTCCCGTCGCCATCGTGAGCCTGGTGGATGAAAACCGGCAATGGTTCAAGAGTTGCCTGGGGCTTGATGCGGAAGGAACGCCCCGGGATGTGTCGTTCTGCAGCCACACCATCCTGCAGCGCACGCCGCTGATCATTTCCGATGCCATGGAGGATCCCCGGTTCGCCGATAACCCCCTGGTGCTGGGGGAGCCGCACATCCGGTTCTATGCCGGCTTTCCCCTGATTTCATCGGCTGGCCAGAGCATCGGCAGCCTCTGCGCTGTCGATTTCAAGCCCCATGGGCTCGATGAGGAGCAGATCGTGCTGCTCCAGCGTTTGGCCCGGCAGGTCATGCGCCAGCTGGAACTCACCCGGGCCATAACGGCCTCTGGCCAGTCGGCAGTGATGGAGACCCGCCCGCCCGCGGTGGTGCCGGGAATCACGAATGCCCGGTTTTTGAACCGTGAGGCTTTTGTCGATCTGATCGACGTGATGTTGGCCTTGCCGGCAACTCCCAGTTTCAGCGTGATGAACGTGAAGCTGTGCGAGCTCGGTCGGATCCAGGCCGCCCTGGGCAAGGACACCAGCGAAGGGGTGTTTCAGGCGTGGGCGGCTGACCTTGATGAGCTGTTGCCGGAGAACGCCAGCTGCAGTCGCCTTGGGTTGTCGGAGGTGCTCATCCTTCTGCCCCACCTCAAGCAGCGTGAAAGGATCCAGGAGATTGCTGAACGCTTGATTCGCGCCACGGAAGGGGGGCAGCGGTTTGGGGATGTGAGCTACTCGCTGCCCCTGGCGATCGGCGTGGCTACCAGCGTGGGCGACTATCAGAACTTCGCGGCCCTGGAAGCCGACACCCGCATTGCCCAGCTGGCGGCTCGCAAATGCCAGCGAAGTGCGGTGCGTTTCATTGATCTTGTAACCCGGCTCAGCGCCTTGCGCGAGATCTCGCTGGAAGCCGACCTGCGCACGGCGATTCCGGCACGGGAGCTGCAGCCCTGGGCCCAGCCGATCGTGAACCTGGCGGATGGGCGATGGTGCGGGATGGAAATGCTGGCGCGTTGGCCCCAGCCCCACGGAACACCGATCCTGCCCAGCGATTTCTTGCCGGCTGCCGAGCGTGCAGGCCTGCTCGCGGAGGTGGATCTGTTGGTGCTGGAGCGGAGCCTTGAGCTGCTCCAGCATCAGCAGCCCTGGCCCGGGGAGGGCGTGGTGAGCCTGAACCTCTCGGCGGCCCTGTTGAGCCAGAGCCTGCAGCGCCGCCGCTGGCTTCAAACCGTGGAGCAGATGCAGCTTCCGCCCGGCTGGATCCTGCAGGCGG
Source organism: uncultured cyanobacterium (assembly GCA_903862155.1). Taxonomy (GTDB): domain Bacteria; phylum Cyanobacteriota; class Cyanobacteriia; order PCC-6307; family Cyanobiaceae; genus UBA5018. The sequence goes on from CAIOXF010000259.1 coordinate 4,122, forward strand.
AGCTGATCGAAGAGGCCCTTCAGCTCGAGCTCAGTGAACTCGAGCCTTTTCTGGGCTCTTTGATCGAGATGGGGGTGAAGCTGGCCATCGACGATTTCGGCACGGGTTATTCATCGCTGTCGCGCCTGCATCAATTCCCGATCCAAACCATCAAGGTGGATCAGGGCTATGTGGCGCGTATCGGCGACCGCAACGATTCCTCCGAGCGATTGCTCAAAACAATTCAGTCGATCGCCACCATGCTCGAGGTGGACCTCACCGCCGAAGGCATTGAAACCCAAGCCCAAGCTGACTGGCTGCAGCAGCACGGCTATCACAAGGGCCAGGGCTATCGCTATGGCCGCCCCATGCCCTGGGAGGAGTTTGTGGCCTTGGCGCAAGCCAACACCACGAGATCCTGAACGACAGGATCGCCGCCTACCTGGCGGCCCATCGCGAGGGCTGAAGTATGGGCTCGGATCGCACCCACATCCACAGCCATGCCCACAGCCACGGCAATTCCGGGGCGGCTTTCCGCTGGAGCATTGCCCTCAACGCCGGGCTCACCACCCTGCAACTGGTGGTGGGGTTTGCCTTTGGTTCGCTGGCCCTGATCGGCGATGCCCTCCACAACCTGGGTGATGTGGTGGGTCTGGTGCTCGGCTGGGGTGCCGACCATCTGAGCCGACGCCCCGCCCGCGGCCGTTTCACCTATGGCTACGGGCGCAGCACGCAGATGGCCTCCCTGGTGAATGGGTTGCTGATCTTCGGGGCCGGTGCGGTGCTGCTGGTGGAGGCGGTGGAGCGCCTGTTCAACCCGGTGCCGGTGATCAGCGGGCCGGTGGCCTGGGCGGCGGCGGCCGGGATCGTGATCAATCTCTTCTCAGCACGCCTTTTCGGCCACAACCACCATCAAGACCTCAACCAGCGGGCTGCCGTGCTGCACCTGCTCACCGATGCCGCCGTGTCGTTGGCGGTGCTGGTGAGTGCGCTGCTCGTGGGTGCCACCGGCTGGCTGTGGCTCGATGCCGTGACCGCCATTGG
>CAIOXF010000260.1 GCA_903862155.1 uncultured cyanobacterium
AGGCAGCTGGCGCCAAAGCTCGGTCTGGGGCAAAGCCGATGGATCGAGATCCACCAGCGCAGTCGGAGCCGGAGCGGGGGTGAGCTGCTGAGCGAGCTCCTTGCGCTCCACCTGGCCGCGCCAGTTGCGCCAGAAGGGGCCGTACACCCGGTAGGGGTCGCCGCCGCCGGTTTTGAGCGCCTCGGGAACGATCAGAAGTTGATCCCAATCCACCAGCACCCGCTGGCCCTGGGCCTGCAGGGCCGCCGCCACCCGCCGATCGCGCTCTCGGCCATAGGGCTCCACATCCCGGTTCCAGGCGACCACCTCGGCGCCCGTGGCCTTGGCCAGTTGGGGCAGCAGCTCTGCTGGATCCCCGCGCAGCACCACCAATCGTGAGCCCGCCTGCCGCCAACGCTCTGCCAGCTCCCGCAGGCTCTCCGCCAGGAACCACAGCCGCGCCGGCGCCATACCCGGCGCCTCCAGGATCCAGGGATCCAGCACAAACACCCCCGTCACCGCCGGGGTGGCCGCAGCTGCGGCCGCCAGGCCAAGGTTGTCGGCGAGGCGCAGGTCGCGGCGGTGCCAGAACAGCCAGCGGGCCGGTGCCATCAGAGCCCCAGGTGCTGCTTGGCCCGCAGCCAGGCGGTCACGCTCTTGCCATCGAGGTATTCATCGCCGCTGGCCAGGGCCGCATCGAGCTCGCCTGGCGTCATCAGCAGCACCTCCAGGTCTTCGTCGTCGTCGCCGGGGGGACGGTCGGTGAGTTCCTTCAGCTCCCGCGCCAGGAACAGGTGGATCACCTCGTCGGAGTAGCCGGGGCAGGGGAGCATCGCGCCCAGGGGATCCCAGCGGCTGGCGCTGTAGCCCGCCTCCTCCTGCAGCTCCCGCTGCATGGTGCTGAGCGGGTCTTCGCCATCGTCGAGGGTGCCGGCAGGAAACTCCAGCAGCCGGGTAGCCACCGCAAAGCGGTACTGGCGCAGCACCACCACCCGGCCGTCATCCAGCAGCGGCACCGCCAGCGAGGCGCCGGGATGGCGGATCACGCCGAACGTGCCCTGCACGCCCATCGGCAGCTCAATGCGGTTCACCTCGAAGCGCACCTTGCGGGCCGAGAGCTCGGCGGTGGTTTCGATGTGGCGCGACAGCTCGGGGGCGGGCAGGGGCGCCATCAGGGGCAGAACTTGGTTGCCGCCAGCTTCGCGCAGGCCGCAAACCAGGCGTGGCAGGCCACCTGGGTTTGGGTGTGACGGGCGGGGAACTCTCTGTGTAAGCGCCACAACTGTGGCTTCTTCGCAGAGCAACGCGCGACACACACACCACCAGCTCACTCAAGCCATGCACCAGCCAGTCAGCACCACCCAGACGCCGCCAGAACGCCAGGTGAGCCTGCGGGATGCCCGCAACAACCTGGCCCGGCTGGTGGACGCCGTGCACCTGGGAACCAGCGTGGTGATCACCAAGCACGGGCGAGCCTGGGTGCGTCTGGTGCCACTCGCAACGGCTAGTCCCAGGCAACGCCGCCCAGGCCGCTGGGGAATGGCCAGCCCCTGCATCGACTCCACGGACCTCTTTGCTGTGGCCGACCGGCTGGCGGTGCTTCAACGGCTGCAGCGACAACGCCGCCTTGAGGGCTTCGGCCCACTCGGGCGGGACTGCTGATGGCTGCCGGCGTTCTGCTCGATACGCACGTGCTGCATTGGTGGTGGTGTTCACCGGCACTGCTGTCGCAGAGCGTGCGCCGCCGGCTCAAAAACGGCGATCAGGAGGTTGTGGTTAGTGCCATCAGCTGGCTGGAGCTCTGCCTGGCACTGGAGAAAGCTGTTCCTAGAACCGCGCAACTCCAATCAGATGTTGCGGAGCTGCTGCGCCGGTTTCCCGAATCTCTGGCAGATGACGGGTTCAGGTTTCTGCCGCTTCAGATTTCCCATGTGCAACGCGCCGCGCGGCTGCGCGGGCCGACAGATGGCCTGCCCGGCTGGATCAATCGGGTGCTCGTGGCGCAGGCACAGCAGGAGGGGTTGCAGTTGGTCAGCCTGGATCCAACGCTGGAGGTACTGGGAGAACCCCTGGTGTGGTGAGGGGCTACTCGGGCCAGGCAGCCTCCCCGACCGCCAGGCGTTCTGGCTTTGGCTCCATGGCACTGAGAGGGAGCTGCTTGAGCAGAGCTGCCGCTGATGCACAGGCACCTGGCGGCACCAGTTCGGCATCGATCGCCGCCAGGGGCGCCAACACGAAGGAGCGCTCCAGCAGTCGGGGGTGGGGCAGCTCCAGCACCTCACTCCCACACTGCAAATCCCCCCACCAGAGCAGATCGAGATCGAGGCTGCGGGGGCCCCAGCGGACGAGCCGCTGACGTGCAAAGCACTGCTCTAGCTGTTGCAGCTCCCGCAGCAGCTGCATGGCCATCTCCGGCGTGGCAGGCCCCACAGGGCGCACCAGCACCACGGCATTGAGGTAGTCGGGCTGGCCGGGCGGGCCGCCCACTGGCGCCGTACGGAACAGCGGCGACCAACACATCGCGCCGCCGAGCGGAAGAAGCACGGTCTCCAGCAGGGGCCGCACCACCAGCAGGGTGGCCAGGGGGTCACCCACTG
>CAIOXF010000261.1 GCA_903862155.1 uncultured cyanobacterium
ACCTTGATGCCGGTCTCGAACACCTTCGGCTTGGTCTCGAGCTCGGTGAGCTTGGGAGCTTCGCGGTGGATCGGAGCGGTGGCGGTGGCATTCACCGGCCCCTGCTCGTCAACGGGCTCGCCCAGCACGTTGAAGATGCGGCCGAGGGTGGCTTCACCCACGGGCACGGAGATGGGAGCGCCGGTGTCGAGGGCTTCCATGCCACGCACCAGGCCGTCGGTGCTGCTCATGGCCACGGCACGCACGCGGTGGTCGCCCAGCAGCTGCTGCACCTCAGCGGTCAGTGCAACGTCCTGACCGGCAGGGTTCTTCGCCTCAATGCGGAGCGCGTTATAGATCTTCGGCAGCTTGCCGGCCGGGAACTCCACATCGAGAACCGGGCCGATCACCTGCCGGACGATGCCCTTGGTGCCGGTGGCAGTTGCAGCAGCCATATGTAAGGAAGTCGCGGGGGGCGATGAGCGGGACCATCCCGCTGGAAGCCGGGCAACCTTATCACCGCGCTTTCCGCGCCCCGGCGGAGGCTTGCTGGCTGGGAACCGGCCTGCGGCGGGTTCGGTCACCCGCACAGGGATCCACTGGTCAGGGCCGGTGCGAGCCGCATACGGTTGGCACTCGACGGCCTTGAGTGCCAAATCTGATTCAGCGCTTCAGGTGCTGGGTGGATTTGGCTCCATGGCCGTCATTCCGTGGCGTCTTCGGCGCCATGCCGTTGCTTTCGCAATCCATCCATGGCTGCTGTTTCCCTCAGCGTTTCCACGGTCAAGCCCCTGGGCGACCGCATCTTCATCAAGGTCTCCGAGTCCGAGGAGAAGACCGCCGGCGGCATCCTTCTGCCTGACACCGCCAAGGAAAAGCCCCAGGTGGGCGAGGTGGTGCAGGTGGGCCCCGGCAAGCGCAACGACGACGGCACCCGTCAGGCTCCTGAAGTGAGCATTGGCGACAAGGTGCTCTACAGCAAGTACGCCGGCACCGACATCAAGCTCGGCACCGATGAGTACGTGCTCCTCTCCGAGAAGGACATCCTCGCTGTTGTGAGCTGAGCTGAGCAGCGCTCAGTTCGTCTTTTAAGAACGCTTTAACCACAACATTTCGCCTCCCATGGCCAAGCGCATCATTTACAACGAGCAGGCTCGCCGCGCGCTCGAGAAGGGCATCGACATCCTGGCTGAATCCGTTGCTGTGACCCTGGGTCCCAAGGGCCGCAACGTGGTGCTCGAGAAGAAGTTCGGCGCTCCCCAGATCATCAACGACGGCGTTACCATCGCCAAGGAGATCGAACTGGAAGACCACATCGAGAACACCGGTGTGGCCCTGATCCGTCAGGCCGCTTCGAAAACCAACGACGCCGCCGGTGACGGCACCACCACCGCCACCGTCCTGGCCCACGCCATGGTCAAGGCCGGTCTGCGCAACGTTGCCGCTGGCGCCAACGCCATCACCCTGAAGAAGGGCATCGACAAGGCCGCTGAGTTCCTTGTCAGCAAGATCAAGGAGCACGCCAAGCCGATCAGCGACTCCAACGCCATCGCCCAGGTGGGCACCATCTCCGCCGGCAACGACGAAGAGGTGGGCCGCATGATCGCCGACGCCATGGACAAGGTCGGCAAAGAGGGTGTGATCTCCCTCGAGGAAGGCAAGTCGATGACCACCGAACTGGAGGTCACCGAGGGCATGCGCTTTGACAAGGGCTACATCTCGCCCTACTTCGCCACCGACACCGAGCGGATGGAAGCGGTGCTCGAGGATCCCTACATCCTCCTCACCGACAAGAAGATCGGCCTGGTGCAAGACCTGGTGCCCGTGCTGGAGCAGATCGCCCGCACCGGCAAGCCTCTGCTGATCATCGCCGAGGACATCGAGAAGGAAGCCCTCGCCACCCTGGTGGTGAACCGCCTGCGCGGTGTGCTGAATGTGG
>CAIOXF010000262.1 GCA_903862155.1 uncultured cyanobacterium
GCGCCGAGGATCACCAGCACCACGGCGGTCACGCCGGTGAACAGGCCGGTGTCGGTGCGCAGGGTGCCGGGGCTGGGCTCCAGGGCCGGCTTGCGGCGCACGCCATCGGCCAGGGCGAGCAGGGCCGCGATCGGCAGGTAGCGCCCAGCCAGCAGGCTGATGCTGGCGGTGAGGTTCCACCAGGGGCTGCCATCGCCCAGGCCCTCCAGGCCACTGCCGTTGTTGGCGGCCGCCGAGGCGTATTCGTACACCACCTGGCTGATGCCGTGGGAGCCGGGGTTGCTGATGCCGGCCAGCCCGGCGCCACCCGCCAGGGTGAGGGCGGCGGGAATCAGCACGAACAGCGGGTGGATCAGCAGCACGAGGCTGGCCCACACCACTTGGGCTTTCTCCACCTTGCGGCCCAGGAATTCCGGCGTGCGGCCCACCATCAGGCCGGTGAGGAACACGGCCAGCAGCGAGAACACCAGCAGGTAGGCGATGCCGGTGCCCTGGCCGCCGAACACCACCTGGAGAAAGAGGTTGAACAGGGCCGTGAGGATGGTGAGCGGCATCTCGGCGTCGATCGCCCCATTCACCGCGCCGGTCATGGTGCCGGTGGTCACCACCGACCACAGCCCGGTGAGTTCGGCTCCGAAGCGCACCTCCTTGCCCTGCAGGTTGGACCCGCTGAGCCAGCTCGAGAGCACCGGGTTGCCGGCCTGCTCAGCAGCCATGGCCACCACGGCCCCGATCAGCAGCAGCGCGAACACCAGGGCCAGCAGCAGATTGCTCTGGCGCCGGTTGCCCACGAACCGCCCAAAGGCATCGATCGTGGCCGCCGGGATGATCAACATCGCCCAGGTGCTCACCAGGTTGGTGAGCAGGGTGGGGTTCTCGTAGGGGTGGGCTGAGTTGGCGCTGAGGAAGCCGCCGCCGTTTTCACCGAGCTGCTTGATGGCCTCGAACAGGGCAATCGGCCCCCGGGGCAGCCATTGCTTGCTGCCCTCCAGGGTGGTGATCTCCAGTGGCGGGGCCAGGGTCATCGGTACGCCGCTGACCAGCAGGAAGAGCGCCAGCAGCAGGGAGGCCGGGATCAGCACCCGGGTGAGGGCGCGCAGCAGATCGCGGTAGAAGTTGCCGATCGGGCGGCCGCTCAGGCCCCGGATCACGGCAAAACCCACCGCCAGGCCCGTGGCCGCCGAGACGAACATCAGGAACTGAATCACGCCCAGCTGGGCCAGGTTCCCCAGGCTCTGTTCGGGAACGAGGTGCTGCTGATCGGTGTTGGTGAGGAAGGAGATCGCGGTGTGCAGGGCCAGGTCCCAGCGCAATCCACCGAATCCCATGGGGTTGAGCCAAGCCGGTTGAAACAGCAGCAGGGCCAGAGCCAGCACCCCGAAGAGGGCGTTGCTAATTAGCAGCGGCTGGAGGTAGGCGACGGCCGACTCGGCGCTGCGACCGGCATCACCGATCCAGCGCAGCAGGGCCGATTCGATGGGGTTTAACCAGCGATCCCAGGCCGGCTGGGGCCGGTCATCGAAGACAGCGTGGAGATGGCGGCCGAGGGGCGGAACCGTGAGCACCACCGCCGCCAGGGTGATGGCGGCCAGGAGCCAGGGGAGCATGGGGAAAGGGCCTGGGTTACCCAACTCTCAGGGCGCTGGGCCTGCTGAGCAAACTGCAAAAAGGCAGAGGTGGCGCTGCAATGGAGCGGCAGCCTCAGCGGGGATCAACTGTGCTGCGGCAACGCACTTCGCTTGAACCAGGTTTCGGGGCGGCAGCCAATCAGCAGCCGCAAGAGCACCACCAGCAGGGAGAGGGGTTCGAAAGGGGCGCGCCGCGCCGGCCAGAGGGCAGGGCGCCGGTAGAGGAAGGCCTGCAGTTGCTCCTTTTCGGCATCGCTGACGCTGCCCCAGCTGCAGCCCAGCTGCCTTTCCTGGCTGGTTTGGATCGCGATGGGCAAGGGCGGAAGCGAAGGCAGCTCAAGGCTCAGGGCCGCCCCCCTGGCTCCCTCGGCCAGCGTTGCGCCCGCCTGGGCCCTGAGCTCCACCCCTGCCTCACTGATGGCGGTGATTTGGGCGCCGACACCGGAGGCGGGCAGCCCTTGCCCCGTAAGAACTCCCGGCAGTTGCACCGCAAACCAGGGCGCTTCCGAGAGGCCCGGCCGGTCGAAGCAGCAGCGCAGGGCGAGCAGCAACAGCAGCAGGTTGAGCCCGGCCCAGGTGAGGTTGATCGTGAGGGTGGCGGTTGAAAGCGGCGCCAGGGCCAGGCCCAGTGCGGGCCGCAGCAGGTTGGCCAGGGCCATCAGCTGCAGGGTGAGCAGGAATAGCAGCGGCAGCATCAGCCGCTTGGCCGGCCCGATGCGGCGGCCACGGGCCAGGGCCTTGGGCGTGACGCGGAAGCGTTGGGGTTGGCCCACCAGGGTGCCGGCCACTCCCGCCGCCACCGGCACCAGAAAAATCCAGCGATAGAGCTCCGGCAGCAGGGGGGTGCGGGCCTGGCCGCTGAGCCAGCGGGTGAGCAGCAGCTGGGCGCCATAGAAGGGCATGGCGTGCCAGAGCAGTCCTTCGCCGCTCACCACGATCGGCGCCACCCCCAGCACCCCCAGGCTCAGGGGCATCAGCACCAGCAGCAGCTGGGGCAGCACGTTGAACCAGTGGGCGATCCCTTCC
>CAIOXF010000263.1 GCA_903862155.1 uncultured cyanobacterium
AGCTCACCCTTGAGGGAAGCCAGCATCTCCAGCACCTTGGCCGGCGTGGTGGCAGCGGCCAGGGCACGGCTGGCGGCGGCCTGGATCACGGGGCCATCGGCCAGCGGGTCGCTGTAGGGAATCCCCAGCTCGATCAGATCGGCGCCATTGGCCTGCAGGGCCAGCAGGGCGCTGCGGGTGACCGCCAGATACGGATCCCCCGCCATCAGAAAGGGCATCAGGGCGCAGCGGCCCTGGTTGCGGAGTTGCTCGAAGCGCTGCTGGATCGGGGTGGCGGTCACGGCAGCGGTCACGGGGGCTTGGCTTTGCGCTGCAGCTGAGCCTATGCCGCAGGCTTCAGTCGAGCTGGCCGGTTTCGCGCAGCAGCCGCTCCTGTTCTTCGGGGCTGAGGGCGTCGAACTTGGCCTGCAGCTGTTCGGCCGTGAGGGCGTCGTAGGCGGCGCGGTAGTCGCGGCGCTGCTTCATGTAGGTCATGTTCCCGGTGATGGCCCGGAACAGATAGGAACCGGTCCACACGATCACCACCAGGGTGAGCACCGCCGATGCGGCGATACCGGCGGAGAACCCTTCGTAGCCCGTGGCCTGGAAGATGCCGTATCCGGCCGCGCCCAGGCCGAGCACGCCCAGCCCGAGCAGGATGGCCTGCCCGCGGGTGATGCCGCTTGCCATCGGGCTCAAACCTCGCCCTGGCCTGCCATGCGCAGGTTGATGAACGGCGAGAACAGGATCAGGCCCGGGAAGAACAGGAATACCAGCCCGTACACCCCGAAGCGCTCGATCTTGCCCATCACGGTCCAGCGCTTCACCATCCAGGCGTAGAGCGCCAGGGGCACCACCACCAGGTAGGCACCGCCCAGGGCCAGGTAGGCGGCCAGCACCAGCAGGGTTTCGGTGGAGAGCGAACTCAGAAAACCCGGCACGGCATGGCGTTGCAGATCAGACGAAATCTAGGATCCGTAGGCGGGGGCATGGCGAAATCGGTAGACGCAGCGGACTTAAAATCCGCAGGCCGCAAGGCTGTGGGGGTTCAAGTCCCCCTGCCCCTATCGCCTCAAGCGGATGGAAGTCCTCGGCATCCTCAAGGCGAACATTAAGGGCTCCCAGGCCTTAGTTGTTGCTGTTGGCGGGTGCGAACTCAGCAACGCACACGTTTTTGGCGCCTTCGATGCTGTGAAGAATGCCAATCTCCTTCACCACGCACTTGCACATCTTGTCAACAAGGCCGGCAGGGGGAACTTTTCCCGCTTGTTTGTAATCCGCTTCCATGGCGGATGAGCACTTGCTATAGATGATCTGATCCATCATGCTCTGGGCATGGGCCTGAGGGCTGATCAGTGCGGTACCGGTGCTGGCCAGGGCGAGAGCAGCGGTGATGGCTTTGGTGCGCATCGGATTGAAGCCATTTGGTCGAACGTTATCACTGCAGATGAGTGGCTCTAAAACACCTCGCTCGCGCTCAGTTTGCCGCTATTGATCGCGTCCACCAGTCGCTGGTGATCCTGCTCAGCGTGGTGGGCGTGGATGAAGGCCTGCTGCATCATCGAGCGGGCGAAGGGTTTGGCGTCGCCGATGAAGGCATGAATCGAGTGGCGGTTGCCGGAGCGGGCGTGGGCCTTGGCCAGCGTCCAGCCGCAGAGTCTTCCGTAATCGCGCAGGCCGTTGGCATCGAGCTGGCTCACATCCACCGAGCCCTTCCAGTCGCGGAAATGGCGAAAGTAGAGGTGCTGGCCCTGGGGGTTGGTTCCCCAGCCCAGGAAGGAATCGCTGGCGGTTTGCATCAGCCGTTGCCCCTGCACCACCCGCTCCCCCTGGTGCTCCGGAGCGCTGAGGTTCAAGTAGGGCGCTAGCACCGAGGGCTCCGCCTGCTTGCCCTGCAGCACCAGCACCTCATCAGGGGTGTCGCCGACCAGCACGGTGATGGCGCAGCGTGTGCCCACCGATCCCACCCCCACGGCCTTGAGAGCGCCGTCAACGATGCGGAAGTGCCCCATCACATGCCGCATGGTGGGCGAGAGCTGCGCGAGATAGGTGGCGTAAATGCTCTCGCTCCACTGGTGCCAGTCGAGGTCGGAGAGCCAGGGAGACGGCAACTCATCAAATCGCCACATCAGCGGTGGTTCGTGGCGGAATTGCAGATCGCCGTTTGCATTGGTGACGCAGAGTTTGCTCACTGCCTGGCGGCTGTTGCGGCGCAGGGCGGTGGCCACCACCTGCTGGAGATGGTGCTTCAGGTTGGCGTTCTCGTGCTGATCAACCAGTTGCCGCACCGGTAGCTTCAGCGCCCACATCTCCAGGAAGGGCATGGCGGCAAACTCGGCCATCGCTTCGCCGTAGGCCCGCACACTGCGGCGGCACACCTTGCCCTGCTGCTTCTCGCTGAGCCCGATGCTGCGGGCGGCGAGCACCAGGCTGGCGGCGAGCCGGATCACATCCCATTCGAACGGGCCGGGATGGGTTTCGTCGAAGTCGTTGATGTCGAAGAGGAGGGTGCGCTCCGGCGAGCCGTAGAAGCCGAAATTGAGCAGGTGCGCATCGCCGCAGAGCTGCACCATCAGGCCCGAATGGGGTTGGCGCGCCAGATCCGACGCCATCACCGCGGCGGCGCCCCGGAAAAAGGCGAAGGGGTTCTGGGCCATGCGGCTGTGGCGCACGGGCACCAGCCAGGGCAGGCGCTGTTCCTCCTGCCGCTGCAGCAGCGCCAGCGGGTCGGGACGAGGACCAGTCGACGTCATCTCTACAGCCAGCGCATGGCGGGGTTGTCGAGCACCTCGGGGCTGGGCCAGGCGCCGAAGGCCGTCATGGCATCGCCCAGCAGTTGCCAGAAGCTGCGCCCCCTGGCCAGATCCTGGCGGGCCGCCCATTCCGCCTCCTCCACGGTGGTGGCGTCGAGCCCGAGGCCATCCACCAGCCGGCGGTAAGCCACCCGCTCCCCGCTGCTGATCAGATCCTCGGTGCCGGGGCCCTGGCTGGCCATCGCCATCATCTGGGCCAGCTTCACCGCCAGGGCGCCATCGCCATGGGCTCGGATGCGCGGAATCACCTCATCCATCAGCTCCGGCTTTTGCATCCAGCTCGACAGTTGCCGTGCCTCCTCCCGCTCACCCTCCTCGCCGGAGAGCAGGTCCACGATCCGCTCCAGCACCTGGCGCTCTTTGTCGTCCACGCTGCCGTCGGCCCAGGCCACGCAGCACACCACCTGCAGCAGATCCAGCTGCCG
>CAIOXF010000264.1 GCA_903862155.1 uncultured cyanobacterium
ACCCTGGAGGGCATCGCCCTGAGCGTGGATCCCGACTTCAAGATCCTGGGCGCGGCCTATCCCTATTTCGCCCGCCGGCTGATGGAGGATCCCGATCCCCAGCTGCGCAACAGCCTCAAGGAGATGCTGTTCGACGGCGAGATCTTCCGCTGGCAGCGGCTGGAAAACCTGGTGGCCAGCGCCGCCCAGGGCACCCAGCTCGATCTGGGCAACCTGCTGGATCAGGTGCTCGATTTCCTGTTCTCCGCCAACGGTGGCCTGCTACGCCAGCAGCTCACCGACGCCGTGGTGGAACAGGTGGATGCGCTGGCCTGGGCCACCACCCTGCGGCTGGGCAAGCGGCTGCCGGAACGGCTGCAGCCCCCCGGTCTGCGGCGCCGGGTGCTGGAACCCGTTGGCGACCCATTGCTGGATCTCGAGCCGATCCGCCAGCTGTTGCAGATCCTCCAGGCCCTGCCAGGCTTCGAACCCCAGCTGCTGCTGGCCCGCCTGCCCAGGGTGCTGGGCGAACCGGAGCTGCGGCGCATGGGCCTGGATGTGGCGCGCGGACTGGCCGAGCGTTCGGTGGTGCGGCTGGTGAGAGATGTGCTCGTGCCGCCAATGCCGATCAGGCAGTCGGCCTAGGGTTTCGGCACCTCGTCTTGAAGCGCTGGTGAGCCGCCTCCTGAGTCGTCGTGCCGGCAAGCGCCAGGCCCTGCTGGCTGCCGCCCTAGGGATCGGATTGGTGGGCCAGCCCCTGCTGCCGGCATCGGTACAGGCCGCCGACAACCTGGTGTTTGTGACCGGTGCCTTCCGGCGCTCGATCTCCGTGGACGATCTGGCCCACCTGGCCAAGACCGGTGAGGCCCGCGGGCTGCTGGTGGATGTGCTGGCCATCAGCCGGCAGAAGCCCGCGGCGGTGGCGAAGCTGCTGAACGAATCGATCACCCTGCCGGTCACCCTGGTGAGCCGCCTGCTCAACACCCGGATCGGTGAAGCGATCCTGGCGCGGGTGGCGCGGATCCTCTATCCGATGAAGGCCAAGGAGGTGGGGATCCCGGCCCTGCGCTCGGCGATCGTGATGGGGATCGTGGAGGGCAATGGCTCGCTCTCGGCCATCAGCTTCTTCCGGGCCTACCCCACCCGGGAGCTGGAGGTGAGCATCCCGGCGCTGCTGAACCTGATGGGCAAGGCCAGCTCGATCAGCGAACTGGTGCGCTTCTTCTCCGAATCTCCCCTCGATGGCCTGCGGGGCGACAACGCCAGCCAGCCCGCAGGGACGCCCTGAGGCCGCCCCGTAGATTCGGCCCAGCCCCCACGTTCCTGCCCGTGCCTCTGCTCCGATCCCTGCGGCGCCTGGGTCTGGGCGGTGGTGCCAAGCCCTCGATGCAGGACTGGCCGGGGCTGATCGAGGGCTACCGGAGCTGGCTGCCGGTGAGCGATGCCACGCCGGTGATCACCCTGCGCGAGGGTGCCACGCCCCTGATTCCTGCACCCGCGATTGCCGAACGCATCGGCCGCGGCGTGAAGGTGTTTCTGAAATACGACGGCCTCAACCCCACCGGCTCCTTCAAGGACCGGGGGATGACGATGGCGATCTCCAAGGCCAAGGAAGCCGGCTCGGAAGCCGTGATCTGCGCCAGCACCGGTAACACCTCCGCCGCGGCCGCGGCCTATGCCCGGCGCGGCGGCATGCGGGCCTTCGTGCTGATTCCCGATGGCTATGTAGCCCAGGGGAAACTCGCCCAGGCCCTGCTCTACGGCGCTGAGGTGATCGCGATCAAGGGCAATTTCGACCGGGCCCTGGCGATCGTGCGCGAAGTGGCCGACCGATACCCGATCACCCTGGTGAACTCGGTGAACCCCTACCGGCTGCAGGGGCAGAAAACCGCGGCCTTCGAGGTGGTGGATGCCCTCGGTGAGGCCCCCGATTGGCTATGCATCCCCGTGGGCAACGCCGGCAACATCACCGCCTATTGGATGGGCTTCAACGAATATCGCGACGCCGGCCACTGCCGCAAACTGCCGCGGATGATGGGGTTCCAGGCGGCCGGCTCTGCGCCGCTGGTGGTGGGCCACACCGTGGAACAGCCCGACACGATCGCCACCGCCATCCGCATCGGCAACCCGGTGAACCGCGACAACGCGCTCAAGGTGCGCAGTGCCAGTGGCGGCGACTTCACGGCCGTGAGCGATGCCGAGATCATTGAGGCCTACAAGCTCCTGGGCAGCCACGAGGGTGTGTTCTGCGAGCCCGCCAGCGCGGCATCCGTGGCGGGCCTGCTCAAGCGCCGCGAGGACGTGCCCGCCGGAGCCACGGTGGTGTGCGTGCTCACCGGCAATGGCCTGAAAGATCCCACCACGGCGATCGAGCACAACGACGCCAAGTTCCACACTGGCCTGGAAGCCGATACGGCCACGGTGGCCACGGTGATGGGCTTCTGAAGACCGGCCTGCTATCCCGAGTCGGCTTCTGATCGACCTCCAGAAAGCCCCGCAATGCGGGGCTTTTTTCATGCTCAGCCGCAGCCTAACACCCCAGCCACAGCAAAAAGCGTCTGCCTGAAGCCTGCGGAAAACCCTGAAGAAAGCGGGGAAGACAGAAGCCATCTTCGACAACCGATCCATGGCCCGTTTTCCCCAGCCACGGGAAACACCGGAAATCCCGGTTTTCTCCCCATCGCGGGAAAACCGATTCCTCAGAGGTTCTTGTCCAAGATCCCTGTTGCCGCAATGGGTGGAGTGGGGTTTTCCCAGTTTCCCCAGCACCTTCCACTACGGGTTCTTTCTCTTTCTTTTTGTTCCTTTAATCCGTTTGGCAGAAGGGCCGCCGGGCGGCGTTGCGGAATCAGGGGGCCTGTGGAAGCGTGGGTGCCATCGTTGGCATGCCCGGGACCCCGCACCCATGAAGCTGGTCTGTTCCCAGTCGGAACTGAGTTCAAGCCTCCAGCTGGTGAGCCGGGCCGTGGCGGCCCGCCCGACCCATCCCGTGCTGGCCAACGTGCTGCTTACGGCTGACGCCGGCACGGGCCGGCTGAGCCTCACGGGTTTCGACCTGAGCCTCGGCATTCAGACCAGCCTTCCGGCCAGCGTGGAAACCAGCGGCGCGATCACGCTGCCGGCGCGCCTGTTCGGGGAAATCGTTTCCCGCCTCTCGTCCGACAACCCGATCACGCTCAGCTGCCCGGACGGCAGCGAACAGCTGGAGCTCACCAGCGTGAGTGGCAGCTATCAGATGCGGGGCATGCCCGCGGAAGACTTTCCCGACCTTCCACTGGTGGAGAGCGGCGCCCCGATTCGTTTGCAGGCCGATGCCCTGGTGAAGGGCCTGCGCGCCACCCTGTTCGCCAGCAGTGGAGATGAGGCCAAGCAACTGCTCACAGGTGTGCATCTGAGCCTCGATGGCAGCGGCCTGGAATGCGCCGCCACCGATGGCCATCGCCTGGCCATGCTCCAGCTCGATGACGCGGCCAAGGTTGCGCCCACTGAAGAGGGTGAAGATGGCGAACCCTTTGCGGTCACCGTGCCGGCCCGTTCCCTGCGGGAACTGGAGCGCCTGCTTTCGGGGCGCCAGTCGGAGGAGCCCCTCAGCTTGTTCTGCGACCGCGGCCAGGTGGTGTTCCTCTGGGCCGACCAGGTGCTCACCAGCCGCAGCCTCGATGGCACCTATCCCAATTACCGCCAGCTGATCCCCGACAGCTTTGCCCGGCGGATCGTGGTGGATCGTCGCGCCCTGGTGTCGGCCCTGGAGCGGGTGGCCGTGCTGGCCGATCAGCACAACAATGTGGTGAAGCTCAGCGCTGAGCCCACCCAGGGTCAGCTGTTGGTGCAGGCCGATGCCCAGGACGTGGGCAGCGGTTCCGAAGCCCTGGCTGCCGAAATTGGTGGGGAGGCCATCCAGATCGCTTTCAATGTGCGCTATCTGCTCGATGGCCTCAAGGCGATGGCGGCCGATCAGGTGGCCCTCTCCTGCAATGCGCCCACCACGCCGGCCGTGCTCACCCCCATTGATGAGAGCCACTTCACCTATCTGGTGATGCCGGTGCAGATTCGCAGCTGAGCTCCCCGCATTCAGGGTCGTTGAGTCTTCCCCAGCAGCTGCTGTTGCGCGACCTGCTCAAGCTGCGGGTGCGCTGTTCCCAGGGCCTTGATCGGGGCGCCGGCGTGGCCGGGTGGATGCATCCGCCCGTGCATCGCCTGCTCGGCTGGGTGTCGAAGCCCTCGGCCTTCGGGGAACGCCGCCTGGTGTGGCGGTTGGATCAGCTCCGCGATGTGGGCGAGCTGGAACTGCTGGTGAAGGGAGAGCCCGCGGAAACCGACAGCGACACCATCCTGCAGCTGCCCACCCTGTTTGATGCCGCCCTGCTGGATCGCCGCCGCGAGGTGATCGGCACGGTGGTGGATGCGGTGGTGGAGCTGCGCACCGGTCGGATCCTGGAATACCTGGTGAGCCGCAGTGATCCGCGCCTGCCGGGCAGCAGCCGCTGGCGCCTCAGCCCGGATCGGATCGTGGATCAACAGCCCGGCCAGGTGTTCACCAGCCTGGAGGGCCTGGATGATCTGCCCCTCGCCCGCGCCAGCGTGCGGCAGGAGTTGATGCGGCGGTCGCGCCGCTGGCGTGATCAGGTGCAGGACGCAGGCACCCGCTTCGAGCAGCGGGTGGAAGGTTGGCTCGAGGAGCCGCCCTGGGATTCGCCGGAGCCCCGGCGCAGCTTTTGGGAACCGGAGAACGGTGTTCCGTTTGATAGAGACCCTGAAGACGAGCGGGGCTGGGATGCCAGCCCACCCGATCGGTCGCCGACAGCGCGGCAGGCGGAACCCTGGGACGACCAATGGCATGACCGGTGGGAGGAGCCCTCGCCGCCCCGTGAGGAGCGCCGCCCACCCCGCCGTGCCCCGCGCAACGAGGACGACGACCCCTGGGTCTGAGCTGGCTGAGGCCGTTCGGCCACACTGGAACCATCTGACAGGCAGGCCGTGGTTGCAGCCCCCGACTACTCGGTACCCGAGGCCCTGAAGAAGGAGAACCTCAGCCAGGCCGACTACGAGGAGATCTGCCGCCGCCTCGGTCGCGCTCCCAACCGCGCTGAACTCGGCATGTTCGGGGTGATGTGGTCAGAGCATTGCTGCTACCGCAATTCACGGCCCCTGCTGCAGGGCTTCCCCACCACCGGCCCGCGCATCCTGGTGGGTCCCGGGGAGAACGCCGGTGTGGTGGACCTGGGGGAGGGCCAACGCCTGGCCTTCAAGATCGAGAGCCACAACCACCCCTCGGCGGTGGAGCCGTTCCAGGGGGCTGCCACCGGTGTGGGCGGGATCCTGCGCGACATTTTCACGATGGGCGCCCGGCCGATTGCCCTGCTCAATGCCCTGCGTTTCGGGCCGCTGGAAGACGAACGCAACGTGGGCCTGATGGAGGGCGTGGTGGCCGGCATCGCCCACTACGGCAACTGCGTGGGCGTGCCCACCGTGGGCGGTGAGGTGGCCTTCGACCCCAGCTACTCCGGCAATCCGCTGGTGAACGCCATGGCCCTCGGCCTGATGGAAACCGAGGAGATCGTGTGCTCCGGCGCTGAGGGGGTGGGCTATCCGGTGGTGTACGTGGGCAGCACCACGGGTCGCGATGGCATGGGCGGCGCCAGCTTCGCTTCGGCCGAGCTCACTGAAGCTTCCCTCGACGATCGGCCCGCCGTGCAGGTGGGCGATCCCTTCCTCGAGAAGGGCCTGATCGAGGCCTGCCTGGAGGCTTTCCAGACCGGCGATGTGGTGGCTGCCCAAGACATGGGCGCCGCTGGCCTCACCTGCAGCTGCTCGGAGATGGCGGCCAAAGGGGGGCTCGGCATCGAACTCGACCTCGACAAGGTGCCCGCCCGCGAAACGGGCATGACCCCCTACGAGTTCCTGCTCAGCGAATCGCAGGAACGGATGCTGTTTGTGGTGAAGCCTGGCCGGGAGCAGGCCCTGATGGAGGGCTTCACCCGTTGGGGCCTGCAGGCCGCGGTGGTGGGGCGTGTGCTCGAGGAGAACGTGGTGCGGGTGCTGCAGAACGGTGAGGTGGCCGCCGAGTTGCCCGCCAGCGCCCTGGCCGACGACACCCCGATCAACCACCACGAGCTGATCAGTGAGCCCCCGGCCGAGATTCAGGCCCACTGGTGCTGGACCGAGGAGCAGTTGCCCGATGCATCGCTGGCCGGCATCACCCCAGTTGCCGGTGGGCAGGCGGGCCAGCCCATGAACTGGGGCCAGGTGCTGCTGGCCCTGCTCGACGACCCCACCATCGCCTCCAAGCGCTGGGTTTTCCGGCAATACGACCACCAGGTGCAGGCCAACACGGTGGTGCCCCCCGGCGGCGCCGATGCGGCCGTGGTGCGCCTGCGCCCCCAGCAGGGCGAGGGCGCGATGGCTTCGGCCCAGCGCGGTGTGGCCGCCGTGGTGGATTGCCCCAACCGTTGGGTGGCTCTTGATCCCGAGCGCGGTGGCATGGCTGCGGTGGCGGAGGCCGCCCGCAACCTCAGCTGCGTGGGCGCCGAGCCCCTGGCCGTCACCGACAACCTCAACTTCCCCTCCCCCGAAACCCCCACCGGCTACTGGCAGCTGGCCCTGGCCTGCCGCGGCCTCTCCGCGGCCTGCTCGGCCTTAGAAACGCCGGTGACCGGTGGCAACGTGTCGCTCTACAACGAGACACGCCTGCCCGATGGCCGCATGCAGCCGATCCATCCCACCCCGGTGGTGGGCATGGTGGGCCTCGTGCATGATCTGGCCCACGTGCGCGGGCAGGCCTGGCGCGAGCCGGGCGATACCGTCTGGCTGCTGGGGGTGCCGCTACAGCACGCCGGCAACGACGAGCGACTGAGCTTGGCGGGCACCAGCTATCTGGAGCGGGTGCACGGCGCGGTGACCGGCCGGCCACCGGTGATCGATCTGGAGCTCGAAAAGCGGGTGCAGGCGTTCCTGCGCCAGGCAATCGCGGCTGGCCTGGTGGCCTCCGCCCACGACCTCAGCGATGGCGGCCTCGCGGTGGCCGCGGCGGAATGCTGTATCGCCTCTGGGTTGGGGGCCCATCTCGAGCTCCCCTCCGGTGACCTGCGGCTGGATCGATTGCTGTTCGCCGAGGGCGGTGCCCGCATCCTGGTGAGCGTGCCGCCTGCTGCCACGGCGTCCTGGCAGCAGGCCCTCGATCACGCCGCCCAGTCCGGAGCTCCGGTGCCGGCCCAGTGCCTCGGTGTGGTCACCGCGGATGCCGAGCTGGCGATCAGCCAGGCCGGCAGCAGCCTGTTGCAGCTGCCCGTGGAATCGCTGGCCTCGAGCTTCGAGCAGGCCATCCCCCGCCGCCTTGGCGCCGACATTCCCCCCACGGTCTGAGCTGGCAAGGGCCTGATGCAGAATGCAACTTCACGGCGTGGGAGTGAAGGGCCTGTGGTGCTGAAGCAGCCGGACTCCCCGTTGTCCGCGTTGTCCGAACGGCCCGATAAGCCCGAAGAGGCCTGTGGCGTGTTTGCGGTGCTGGCTTCCGGCCAGCCCGTGGCCAACCTCACGTACTTCGGCCTGTACGCCCTCCAGCACCGGGGCCAGGAATCAGCCGGGATCGCTGTGTTTGACGGGGAGCGTAAGGTGCGCCTCCACAAGGACATGGGCCTGGTGAGCCAGGTGTTCGACCAGGACGTGCTGGAGCGCATGCCCGGTCACCTGGCCATCGGCCACAACCGCTACTCCACCACCGGTAGCAGCAAGGCCTGCAACGCCCAGCCCGTGGTGCTCAACACGCGCCTGGGCGCCCTGGCCCTGGCCCACAACGGCAACCTGGTGAACGCGGCTGAGCTGCGCCACGCCATCTCCGCTGCCGTTCCGGAAGCCGAGTTCACCTCCACCACCGACTCCGAGCTGATCGCCTTCGCCCTGCAGCAGGCGGTGAATGAGGGCCTGGGCTGGGATGCCGCCATCCGCCACGCGGCCGGCCGCTGCCGCGGTGCCTTCAGCCTGGTGATCGGCACGCCGGAAGGGTTGTTCGCCCTGCGGGACGGCCATGGCATTCGCCCCCTGGTGTTCGGTTACCTGGGTGAGCCCGAGGATGCCCAGTGGGTGGCGAGCAGCGAAACCTGCGGCCTCGACATCATCGGTGCCACCTACAGCGCCGACGTGGAGCCCGGCGAGATCATTCACTTCCGCCTCGGGGATCCCAACCCCCAGCGCAGCCGCTGGTGCGAGGAGCCGGCCAAGCTCTGCGTGTTCGAGATGATCTACTTCGCCCGGCCCGATAGCCGGTTCTTCGGCGAGTCGCTCTACAGCTACCGGGTGCGGATCGGCGAGGTGCTGGCCCGCGAAACGCCCGTGGAGGCCGACATCGTGATCGGTGTGCCCGATTCCGGCATTCCCGCGGCCATCGGCTACTCCCAGGTGAGTGGCATTCCCTTTGGGGATGGCCTGATCAAGAACCGCTATGTGGGCCGCACCTTCATCCAGCCCACCCAGGCGATGCGGGAGGCCGGCATCCGCGTGAAGCTCAATCCTCTGCCGGATGTGCTCGCTGGCAAACGGGTGGTGGTGATCGACGACTCAATCGTGCGCGGTACCACCAGCCGCAAGCTGGTGGCGGCGATCCGTGATGCCGGTGCCACCGAGGTGCACATGCGGATCAGCTCGCCGCCTGTCACCCATCCCTGCTTCTACGGCATCGACACCGACACCCAAGACCAGCTGATTGCGGCGCGGCTCACGCTGGCGGAGATCTCATCCCACCTTGGCGTGGATTCGCTGGCCTACCTCAGCAAGGAAGGCATGGTGGAAGCGGCCCAGTCGAACTCCGGCCACTTCTGCACCGCCTGCTTCGACGGTGCGTATCCCATCGAGATGGATGAGGCGCTGCGGGCCAGCAAGCTCACCCTGGAGCGCGCTGCAGCGGCACCAGCTCGCTGAGCTCATCGCTGGCCCCCAGGGGCAGCAACATGCCGGTGCCCGTGGGGTCTTCAGCGCTGAGATCGGCTGTGGCCAGCCGCACGCTCTTGCTGTCTCCGATGCGGGCAGCCACCAGCTCGGCCATGGCTGAGCAGAGATCCACCAGCTGATCGCCCCGCTGCTCGAAGCGCAGGCCGATCTGGCCGAGATCACCGCGCTGGCAGCTGCGCAGCTCGGCCACCGCTAGCTTCTTCACCTGGCCGCCGGCGCTGGCCAGCAGCACGGCGCTCGCATCGGTCGGGCCTGAGGCGGCACCCACCACCGTCTCGCCGGGCAGCAGCCGCATCAACATCGGGCCCTGGGCATTGCGTCCCATCAGCGGCAGGTTGGCGTCATTCACCGTGAGCCGCAGCACGCGGCCCGTGGAGCTCGCCACCACCAGCTCGTCGTCTTCGCGGCAGGGCACCACCCGACGCAGGGTGACACCGTCCTTCAGCTTGAGCACGGTGGCTGCCCGGCCAGAGAGCTCCTGGAATTCCTCCACCGGCAGGCGCTTAAAGCGGCCGTCGCTGCTCAACAGCCCCAGGCTGAGCCCCTTGGCCCCGTCGCCACTGGGCAGCGGCAGCACCTGAACCACGGTTTCGCCCTCCAGGCTGTCGGGCAGGAACCGCTCCAGGTTGCCGGGCTGCTGGCCGGCAAACTCCCAGCGCAGCAGGGCTACACGGCCATCGGCGGTGAAGGCCAGTACGGGTGGTTGCCCGCTCACCGGCAGGATCACCCGGGCCGGTGCGGGGTGATCGCCCAGATTGGCGGCCTCATCGAGGTGGAGGCGGCCCAGCATCTGGGGCGCCACGATCTTCACAGCTCCATCGGCCTGAATCAGCAGCCGGGCTTCGCTCGGCAGGGCGCTGAAGGCCTGTTGGCGTTGCAGTTCGGCATTCGGGCGCACCGCGGCAGCCCGCTGGGCCACCAGCTCATCACCCCCCTCCACCAGCCGGGTACGGCGCGGTGTGGAATAGCGCTTCTTCAGGGCCCGCAGCTCGCCGATCATCGCGTCGAGTAATTCGTCGCGGTTGTTGAGCAGTTGGCGCAGGCGGCTGCGCTCCTCGCGCAGATCTTCCGCTTCCTTGCGCAGGCTCTCCTGCTCCAGCCCGGTGAGGCGGCGTAGCGGCATGGCCAGCACCGCATCGGCCTGCCGCTCGGTGAGATCCAGATGCACCTGCAGGCTGGCCTTGGCGCTGGCGGCGTCGCGGGCCTCCTGGATCATGTCGATCACGCGGCGCAGGTCGTCGAGCGCCTTGATCAGGCCCTCCACCACCTCCAGTCGGTCTTCGCACTTCCGCAGGGCGTGCTGGGTGCGCCGGATCAGGGTGAGTTCCCGGTATTCCAGGAACTCCTGCAGCAGCTGGCGCAGGCTCAGCTGCACCGGCTGGCCGTTCACCAGGGCCAGCAGGATCGCGCCGAAGTTGCTCTGCAGGGCGGTGCGGCGCTGCAGATCGGCCAGCACCTGTTCAGGGTTGGCGTCGCGGCGGAGTTCCACCACCACCCGCATCCCGTCGCGGTCGCTCTCATCGCGGATGTCGGCAATGCCGCCGATCTTGCCGTCGTTCACCTGTTCGGCCAGCTTCTCGATCCAGCCGGCTTTGCTGAGCTGATACGGCAACTCGGTGATCACCACGGCGCCGCGGCGATGGCGGCCCTTGCCGGGCTGCACCTCTTCCATGTGGGCCACACCCCGCATCGGGATGCTGCCGCGGCCGCTTAGGTAGGTGTCGCGCACCCCGCTGCCCACCAGCACCTCGCCGCCGGTGGGGAAGTCGGGGCCTGGCACCAGCTCCAGCAGCTTGTCGTCGCTGAGGTCGGGTTTGCGGATCAGGGCGATCAGCGCATCCACGACCTCGCCTAGGTTGTGGGGCGGGATGCTGGTGGCCATGCCCACGGCGATGCCGCTGCAGCCGTTCAGCAGCAGAAACGGCAGTTGGGCCGGCAGCACCGTGGGCTCCTGCTGGGAGCCATCGAAGTTCGGCGCGAAATCAACGGTGTCGTTGCCGATCTCATCGAGCAGCCCCTCGTTGGCAATCGGGGCCAGCCGCGTTTCGGTGTAACGCATGGCGGCCGGTGGATCGTCGTCCACAGAGCCGAAGTTGCCGTGGCCATCCAGCAGCGGGTGGCGGCTGGCGAAGGTTTGCACCAACCGCACCAGCGCGTCGTAGACCGCCTGGTCGCCGTGGGGGTGGTACTTACCCAGCACGTCGCCCACCACGCGGGCGCATTTGCGGTAAGGCCGATCGGGGGTGAGCCCGAGCTCGTGCATCGCGTAGAGGATGCGCCGCTGCACGGGCTTGAGGCCGTCGCGCACATCGGGTAGGGCGCGCCCCACGATCACGCTCATGGCGTACTCGAGGTAGGAGCGCTGCATCTCCTGATGCAGCGCGATCGGCTGAATGCGCGGATCTTCGGGGCGCTCCTCGGCCATCCGGTCCTGGGGTCTGAGGGCGGAAAGTGGCGCTCAGCCTACTGATGGCGTCCAGACGCCTATTCGTCGTCGCCCAGGTCGTCGGGGTTGGCGTTGGCGTTGGCCCGCTCCACGTTGGTCTTGAGCGCGGCGTCGCTCAGCAGCACCCGGGCAGCGCTGCGCAGTTTCGGACCCCAGAGCTGATCCTTCTGATAGCTCTCGAGCACGTAGTTGGGATCGGCGTCGAGGGCACGGGCTGCCAGCTCGACGGCCTCGCTTTTGCCCTGGGGGCCGGAGGCGTAGAGCCCCGTTGCCAGGGCGAGGGAGGGTTCGGCGGCGCCGGGTTTGATGCGCAGCACCTGGCGCCAGCGCCCCACCGCCTCGCGCGTCTGCCCCTGCTCAAACAGCACCAGGCCCTGGTTGTTGATCGCCTCCCAGAAATCCCGCCGCAGTTTTGAGGCCCGCTCAAACGCCGCCAGGGCCTTCCCCTGGTTGCCTAGTTGGATGTAGGCGTTGCCCAGATCGAAATAGCCGCCGGCGTTGTTGCCCTCCATCTTCAGGCCGCGCTCCAATAGCCCGATGGCGTCATTGGGCCGGCCGTCGCGTAGTGCCAGAGACCCCTCGGCGAACCAGATCCCCGGATTGTTGGGGTCGAGGGTTTTGGCGCGGGCCAGTGACACCGCGGCTTTCTTGGTGTCGCGGCTGCGCAGCTGGGCTTCTGCCAGCAGCACCCAGCCCCGCGGATCGTTGGGCAGCAACCGCACGGTGAGCGCCGCCAGCCGGGCCGCATCCTCCGCCTGTCCCATCCGCAGCAACCGCGCTGCCGCTTGGGCGATCCCTAGGCCAGCACCCTCCAGCTCCACCGGCTTGGGGGTGTACACGTAAGGAACGAGAGCCCGCGCCGGCGCCACCGGGGCAAGGATCAGGCCCACGGCCATCGGGGCTGCCAGGAACGGCCGCAGCCAGCGCGCTGCCATGGTGCTGGATCGAGTCTCCTGAGCCTAGGGAGTGTCTGCTTGGGCGGCCTTCAGGTTGCGCCGCCACATCCAGGGCTTGATCCGCCGCAGGGCCGATGCCCGCAGCTGCTCATCCCAGGTGTCATCGCTCCAGTGCAGAGCCTCATCGGCCTTCAGGTTCAGGAGCCAGGGCCGGGGTTGCAGGTCGGGGTCGCTGCTGCTCTCGAGGGGTTGCTGGTTCCAGGGGCAGGCTTCCTGGCAGGCATCGCAGCCCGCTACCCAGGGCCCCAGGTTGCTGGCGATCGCCGCCGGCAGCTCCGGCTCGCGGTTTTCGATGGTGTGAAAGGCGATGCAGCGGCGGCTGTCCACCACGAAGGGCTCGGTGATGGCGCCGGTGGGGCACGCCGGGATGCAGCGGCTGCAGCTGCCACACAGCGGTGTGGCGGGTTGGTCGGTCGGCAGCTCCAGGGTGGTGAGCAGATGGCCCAGCAGCAGCCATGAGCCCCGCCCGCGGTGGATCAGGTTGCCGTGCTTGCCGATCCAGCCCAGGCCAGCCTCTTCAGCCCACGCCTTGTCCATCAAGGGGGCGCTGTCCACGCAGGCTCGCCATTGAATCCCCGGCGCTTGTTGCTCCAGCCAACGGCCCAGCTGCCGCAGCCGCCCATCGATCACCCGGTGGTAGTCGCGCCCCCAGCCGTAGCGCGCCACCGCCAGGCTTCCTGGGCTCCGCTCCTTCCCGATGTAATAAGAGAGGCCCACTGCCACCACGCTGCGCACCCCAGGCAGCAGGCCCTCGATCGCGCGGCGGCGCGGATCGGCCATCCAGCCCATGTCGGCTTGATGGCCCGCGGCCAGCCACCGCTCCAGCGCTGCCGTGCGCAGGCCGATGCGCGCGCTGCCTGGCACGGCGGCGATGCCCACCGGATCGAATCCCAGGGCGCGGGCCTGCTGCTTCAGCACCAGGGCCAGGTCTTCCGTTCCGGCTGGAGTGGCGGCGGCAGCCATCGCCCGTACAGTTGCGCCACCCCCTCATTGTGCTGTGAGCGCTGCCACCCCGGGCCGACTTGGCCATCTGCTCCGCTGGCTCGGTCTCACCCTGGTGGTGCTACTCGGTCTGCAGCTGCTGGTGCTGCTGGCGGCCTGGAACTGGAGCGAAGAGGCCTATCGCCAGCTCCTGATCGATCGGCTGGTCACCCAGTCGCCGATGGCCCTGGTGGGTCTGCTGTTGATGCTGTTCGGCATTCGCCTCGACAGCCCCGGTGCCCATCGCACCCCTCTGGCCTGGGTGGCCGGCGTGCTCGCAATCCTGCTGGCCATCGCCAACATCGTGGCGGTGCCCGTCACCATCAGCGGTGATCGGGCCCTGGCCGACCAGGCCGACCAGCAGCTGGCGGCCCGTCAGGGCCAGCTGGCCATGGCTCGCACCCAGCTCGCCAATCCTGAGGCCATCGATCAGTTCGTGGAGCAGGCCGAGCAGGCCGGCCAGCTGCCCGGCAATGCCAGCCCCGAGGAGAAGCGCAAGCTGGTGAAGCAGGTGATGGAGCGCCAGCTGCAACAGGCTGATGATCAGCTCAAGCAGCAGCAGCGTGCCCGCGATCTCACCGTGAATCAGCGCCGCATCGGCGGCACTGGCACCGCCGTGGTGCTGGCCATCGCCTTCGTGCTCGTGGCTCTGGTCGCCCTGGTGTAGGTGGCTGGCTAAGTTGCGATCTGGACGCAGTCGGCCGGAGTTCCGGGATTCCCTTGGTTCAATCCAGCCCCAGACCTGACCAGCCCCTCGGCGATCGACTCCAGCAGGATCTCAAGAACGACCTGATTGCAGGTCTGCTGGTGGTCATTCCGCTGGCCACAACCATCTGGTTGGCCACCACAGTGAGCCGCTTCGTGCTCGCTTTCCTCACCTCAATTCCCAAGCAGTTCAATCCTTTCAACACCCTCAATCCGGTGTTGCAGGAACTGATCAACCTCGGTGTTGGTCTGCTGGTTCCCCTCCTGGGAATCCTGCTGATCGGTCTGATGGCCCGCAATATCGTGGGCCGCTGGTTGCTGGAGTTCGGCGAGGGCACACTGCTGCGCATTCCTCTTGCGGGTTCGGTTTACAAAACCCTCAAGCAACTGCTGGAAACCTTCCTCCAAGGCAATTCCAGTCGCTTCCGGCGCGTGGTGTTGATCGAATACCCAAGGGAAGGGATCTATGCCCTGGGTTTTGTCACCGGCGTTCTCAGCGCCTCGCTGGCCGCCGACTTCGATCAAACGATGCTCAGCGTGTTCATCCCCACGGCGCCCAACCCCACCACCGGTTGGTATGCCGTGGTGCCCGAGACTTCGGTTCGCGACATTGAGTTGTCGGTGGAGGATGCCTTCCGCACGATCATCTCGGCGGGCATCGTTAGCCCCGATGAGCGCGCCACCCCATCCAACCGCAGCTTTTCCAGCCTGCTGGCCCAGCTGCGCGCCCCCCAGCCCTCCTGATGCAGAGCCGTACCGTCTCCCGTGAACTGGCCCTGCTGATGCTGGGTCAGGTGAGTGATCGCAACGGATCCGCCCCGGCGGCCGACACCGCCCTCGACACCCTGCTCCAGCAGGCCCTAGCCAGCCTCAGCCTGCACGTGCGTGAGGCCCTGGATCGCTCGGCTGAGGATCTTCAGACCGCCCAGCAGGACCTGCTCGACAGTGAACTGCAAGAGGAGGGCGCCGATCGTCTGCCGCGCGTGCGCCAGCACCTCCAGGACGGCCTCGCCGCGGCTGAGCAAGCCCTGAACCGCCTTTCGGCCAGCCTGGAGCTGCCGCGGGTGCTGCTGCTCGCCGATCAAGACGACGTGCGCCGCGGCGCTATTGATCGCACCCGCGCCGTGCTGCGCGACCGCGAGGCCATCGACCAGCGCCTGGATGCGGTGATGGAGGGCTGGCGCCTCAGCCGGCTGCCTCGCATCGATCGCGACATCCTGCGCCTGGCGGCTGTGGATCTCAGTGAGTTCGGCACCCCCTCTGCCGTGGCCTGCAATGAGGCCGTTGAGCTGGCCAACCGCTACAGCGACGAGCAGGGACGCCGCATGATCAACGGGGTGCTGCGCCGCTACACCGCCGCCGGCAGCAAGGGCTGATGGTGTTCGACTGGTTCAAACGGGCTGTTGTCGCTCCCCAGGAGCAGGAGCCTGCCCCCCTGTCTGAGGTTCAGGAGGCTCCTGCAGAGGAGGCTCCGCAGGCTTCGGTTCCCGCTGCTGCCCCGGCCCCCGAACCCCCGGTGGCAACCACGCCCTCTCCGGCCCCTTCGGCCACTGGGGTGGATGCGGAGGCCCTGGAGTGGGCCCGCCAGGCCTATGCCCGCCTGAAGGCCCAGCAGGACGCTGCCGCCGCACCGGTTGCCGAGGTTCCCGCACCAGCCGTTACGGCCGCCCCGGAAACGCCAGTA
The DNA here is from genome assembly GCA_903862155.1 of uncultured cyanobacterium. Lineage (GTDB taxonomy): Bacteria > Cyanobacteriota > Cyanobacteriia > PCC-6307 > Cyanobiaceae > UBA5018. Next base: position 15,695 of record CAIOXF010000264.1, read on the forward strand.
GCCGTCCCCACGCCTTCTCCCGCACCATCTGGCCTCTCTTTGCTGGAGCAGGCCGCGGCCCAGCGGGCCGAGCGTCAGCAGGCGATCACCGCAGCAGCGGAGATGACCGCTCCCACCCCCGTCGTGGA
>CAIOXF010000265.1 GCA_903862155.1 uncultured cyanobacterium
ACTCGGCGTTGCAACGCAAAGGGCCCGGCGATCAGCGCTCCCGCAGGGTGCGGGGACCGAGGGGATGGTCGGCGTGGGGATAGGGCGGATGGTGATGGCCGCCCTGCTCGTCACTGTGGTCATGACTGTGCCCGTGATCATGGGAATGGCTGTGGCCTCCCAGGGGGATTGGCACGCCATCGGGCTGGCAGGCACCGGTGCATTCGCGCTCACACAGGGTGCAGCTTTCGGTGAGGCCCTCCACGTGGTGGTGATGGCTGTGCTGGGGAGCGCCCACCTCTGTTTCAAAGCCGAGCACCTGGGCCCGGTATTTGCAGAGCGAGCAATTCATGTTGGTGTCGCCCCGGATCACCTCCGCCACCCGCTCCGCGAAGGTGTCGAGTACCCCGGCGTGGTCGGCCAGATAGGAGGCCTGCACGAATTCAATCTCCGGGTGATCAGCTGCCACCCGCTGGCTGTGCAGCACGATCCGGCTCACCAGCACCCCTGAGAACAGGAAATAGGGAAACACCACCACGCGGCGGAAGCCCAGCTTCACGGCATGGCGCAGGCCCGGCTCCACCAGCGGGAACGTCACGCCCGAATACACGGTTTCGCCCCAGCCGAAGCCGAAGCCCTCCACCAGCATCCGCGTCACCTTCGCCACGTTGGAATTGGCGTCGGGGTCGGAAGAGCCGCGGCCCACCACCACCAGCAGGGTGTCGTGCAGGGGCACGGCCTTGCGGCCAGCCACGCGGGCCTCAGCATCGGCCTGCTCGATCGTCTCGCGGATCCGCGCTCCGGCCGCCTGGATCATCTTGAGATCGGCCCCGAGCTCCCGGCCGTAATCCACCTTCTGGCCGGTTTCGGCGGCCCAAGTGTTCAGCACCGAGGGGATGTCATTCTTGGCATGTCCGGCCGCGAAGAGCATCGCAGGCACCGCCAGCACATGCTCCACCCCCTGCTGCTGCAGGGTCTCAAGACCATCGCGCAGGATCGGACGGGCAAATTCCAGGTAGCCGTATTCCACCGGCACCGGCGCCAGCCGCTCCCGCAGCTTCTTGGCCAGCTGGGCAAATTCCTCCACGGCTAGGCGATTGCGGCTGCCGTGGCCGCACACCAGCACCCCGAGCCGGCCATGGGGGCCCGTGGAAGGAAGGGCGGATGTAAGCGGCTGCATGGGAGACAACACCTGGCTGGACCCTAAGGGGAGGATGGGCGCGCGCAAAGCCCACCCTCAGCCGCTGCCGATGGCCCTGCGTCTGCCGCCCTACCAACCCCTACCGGCACCGGATCCGTCGCAGCCGCTACTGGAGTTGCCGGTGGCGAGTCTTCAACCCACCCAGCTCTGCGTGGGTCTTGCGGAGGTGCGCAGCCGCCAGGCCGACTTTCTGAGCGAAACCAGCAGCGAACGCCGCTCCTACCTAGGCACCAAGCCCGTGCCGCTAGCGCGCAGCAGCAGCGGGGCGGTGTGGATGATCGATCGCCACCACCGGCTGCGGGCCCTGCTGGAGCTAGAGCCCGATGCGGTGGCCTACGGCTACGTGGTGCTGGAGGTGACCAGCGAGGCGCGGGAGGTGGTGCTGCAGGAGCTCCATCAGCGCGGCTGGCTGTACCTCCAAGACGGCCGGGGACTGGGGCCGCTCCATCCCACAGCCCTACCGCCCAACCTGCTGGGGCTCCAGGACGACCCCTACCGCTCCCTTGTATGGAAGCTCAAGAAAGAAGGGGTGATTGAAGCCGCCCCTCTGATTCCCTTCCATGAATTCCGCTGGGGCGCCTGGCTGCGCAGCCGGCCCCTACCCCCCTTCAGCTCCCTGAACCTGGAGCCAGCCCTGCCGGCGGCCCGCACCTTCGCGCGGTCGGGGGCCGCTTCACGCCTCGCCGGATGGAAAGGCCACGGCTAGACAGGGGCTCGATACACCGTTCCCATGTCGTACAGCCACCTGCTGGTGCCGGTTGACGGCTCCGATCTGGGCGATCACGCCATCGCCAAGGCCGTGGAGCTGGCCAAGACACTGGGAGCCCGCATCACCTTTTTCCATGCGGAGCCTGGGCTGCCGGTGGCCCTGGCGGGGCTGGGGGAACAAGTGGATCCGCGCACACTCGACATGCTGGTGACCGCCAGCCGCGAGCAGACCCGGGAGATCCTCCAACAGGCCTGCCGCAGCGCCCAGACCGCCGGGGTGAACGCCGAGAGCCGCAGCGCGATGAACCCGATCCCCGCGGAAGCAATCGTGGACACGGCAGCCGAGGTGGGTGCCGACCTGATCGTGATGGCCAGCCATGGCCGCCGCGGCCTGGGGGCCCTGCTGCTGGGCAGCGAAACCCAGAAGGTGCTGACCCATTCCAGCCTGCCGGTACTGGTGGTGCGCTGAGCTACGAACCAAAAGCGAGCTATCCCAAAAGCGATTGCGAAAGATTCGCAATGCGCAGAGGGCAAGGAAGACGCCCTCTACCGGAACATCTGACTTTATGGTTGACTTATCAAAATTAAGGCAAGGGCTTTGCCAAGCCTCCTCACAAGAGCACGCAAACTCCCAACCGCCTTGCTGCAGTTGACCGCTTGGGCTGCACTCTACGTACTGTGTGGATACTTGAGCATCGGCTGGGTTAGCGAAGCCACCCAGACTCCTCGGGTATGGCTACCTGCCGGAGTTGCATCAGCAGGAGCGGCCTTATTGGGATGGAGGGCTCTTCTTCCATTGGCAGTCGGCGGGAGCCTACTTGCCGCACTACAGCTAGGCGGCGATTTAGGCGGCCCCCTGCTTCCATGCTTCGCCGCAGCCGCCGTTTGTTCAGCGAGCCCAAAGCTCATACGAAGACACGATGCGCTAAGGAAACCCGCCAATCTATTAAGCCTCTCAGCTATTACATGCATCTCATTTTCAATCAGCTGTTTAACACTGGGAACACCATTCATCCAGTCATTAACCGCTTTAATTGCTGGCCACATACTCTTGGCACCCTGGCTGCTTAGCCTGTCGAGCACTCAATACCTCAAGAAGAAGACCCAGTGGCTCAGCCTCGAATTTGCCGCCCTGGCTGTTCTCACTACTGCAATTACCATCGCAATCAGTTCCGGCTTACATCCATTCTTGACACGGCTCCCGGAAATCGGGCTACTGCCAATTCTGGTATGGGCTGCCTACAGATTGCCCATGCCAGCAGCAACAACAATTCAAATTTTACCTATCGCCATCGTACTGATTCTTCACGCACATTCAATAGGGGGGTCAAACCTGCTTGGTGCGGTCAGCGGACTACCCCTCAGGGCTCTCACCAGTGCCGCACTCATAAGCCAACTCATCATGACGTCGCACCGCCACAGCCAGCGACACAAGCAACACCATCTAAGAAACCGCCAACGCCTAAGCCATATCGTCAAGATTCGCACCAATAAACTCGAGAGTGCCATCACAAGCCTTTCCAATCTCTGCACTTTCGACGAACTTACAGGCATTGCAAATCGACGCCACTTCGACGAAGTAATCACCAAGGAATGGAGACGCTGCCTGCGTCGAGCCGAACCACTAACCATAGGACTCATCGACATAGATCACTTTAAGCGATACAATGATTTTTATGGGCATATCAAAGGGGACGAAACCCTACGAGTCGTAGCACAGTGCCTCAATCAGTGCCTTGGCAGATCTGAAGATTTCCTTGCACGATATGGCGGCGAGGAATTTGTGGTCGTCCTTCCTGGCCTTAATGAGTTCAATGCAACGCGGATTGGTGAACACCTCAGAGCGGCAGTTGAGGCGTTAGGCATCGAGCATTCTGGAGAGAGTCCAGCTCAAGTGGTCACAATTAGCGCTGGCTTTGCCTCATGTACGCCAGACACGTTGAGCTCAGCCAAGGGCCTTCTCGAGCTGGCTGACCAATCGCTTTACCGAGCAAAAGAACTTGGACGGAACACGGTTTTTGTGCATAGCAAGATCGCAGTCCGAGATACAATTACAAGGGAGCAAGGTGCTCCAAACAGCCATGTGGCCACGGAAGTTGCATTACCATCGTTCAAGTCTGATACCGACCCCATGGCCGCCACCGAGCCTGGCCTCACGATTGCCAAGCTCGAGGCCGGATACCCCCTCTACTGCAAGGCACTGCGACGCCTAGTGGAGGAGGGTGCCAGCCTGGAGAAAGCCCAGCGAACGGTGTGCTGGGAGCGACTGGAGATCCTGCACCGGTCCCTGCCGCGGCAGTACCGCAACCCCCATACCCACTTCACCATGCTGCAGCGGGAATACGGCAAGGCTGCTTGAACCAAACGGCTCAGGCAAAACGGACTCCCGGGGTACTGGACGGCTTAACTCATTGTTATCCGTTCGTCGAGAATAGGTTCCCAGGCCTCCCGCCGCGGTCATGCAGAAAGTCCGGCACTGACCTGATGTCAAGCCGCTGCAGCATCAACGGCTCACTGCGGCTCTCTTCCGGAGTTTTCACGAATCCATGGCTGGGCCTTTGGTCCGATGCGTTACCGGCTGGCCAACCGTTGACGGAGGAGGAGACCACCTCGCGGAGCTCCTGGAAGAGACGTTCCAAATCAGGCATCGCCACCACCCCAGCAACACCCTGCTGGAACTGGCCTGACCGGGTCACCAAAGGGACCGCCGAGCCGGCCACAATCGCAACACCCCACTCGCTATTGAGAATCGCTTGCAAGATGACAGGGCTTGGGGG
>CAIOXF010000266.1 GCA_903862155.1 uncultured cyanobacterium
CAACCCTGAGCTGATCGCCGCCTTGGTGCGTGCCTCCCATGCCTTCGACGGCACCGGCGCCGATCCGGAGCGCAACTGCTGGCTCGCGGTGCACCAGCATCACCACGGTGTGCTGCCCTCGGAATACGACATCCGGGAAATTGACGAGGAGCTCTACCTGGCCGTACTGGCCGCTCGCCGCAGCGAGGGCTGAGGCCCGCTGAGGCTAGATCAGCATACGGTTCCTATCGCAGGCCCTGCCCCATGGTGAGCGGGCGAATGGCTGCGATCTTGCTCGCTTGAAAAAAACGCACGGCCCCGGCCTCGTTGCTGATGGCCTTTGCGTTTTGCCGTGACTGGCTGGTTGGTATCGGGTGTGATGCCGTCACCAAGGCCAGATGGGGGAGTTCCGGGCCGTTCATGGCGTCCGGCGCCTACTGAGGGGATGGTTCCACCATGACGCGGCCGTGGAATCCCAGCCATCACCTTCATCGAAGGTTCCGGAAGATTTACGGCCATGAAAAAAAGCCCCGACCGAAGTCGGGGCCGAGAGTGATTCGGGCTCGCTTGAGCCCGGGGTTGGGGATCAGGCCCAGCCCTTCTGGCTCATGTCCTCCACGTAGGCAGCCACGTCGGCGATGTCGCCTTCGCTGAGCTTGCCGCCGAAGGCGGGCATGGCGTTTTTGCCGTTGGTGACTTGGTAGGCGATGGCAGCTTCATGCCCGCTGCTGTAGTTGGCCAGGTAGGCCTCGAGGGCGTCCTTCTTGAGGGTGCGCTCCGCATTCACCACGTTGCCGCCGCCCATGTGGCAAGCAGCGCAGTTGGCGGAGAAGATCTGGCCACCGTGGGCCACGTCGGCAGCGAAGCTCGGAGCAGCACCCAGCACGAGCGCCAGGCAGAGGGCAACGAGGGAAAGAAGACGGCGCATGGAAGGCGCTTCAAAGCAGGTGCAACGCTGCAAAAACTAAGGCGCGGGGCGGCTTGTTGTGATCGCGGCTGCGCAGGTTCGCAACAATTGCCACAAAGGCCCGCCAGCCCGGATCACACCCGGCCGCGGTGCGGCAGTCCTGCGTCCTCGAACACGGCCTCCAGGGTGGGGGCATGGCTCACCATCCCGAAGCGCTCCGGCGGGCTTACGGGGTCGTGCACGAAGTGACGCTGACGGATCGAGAAGCGATCCCAGGCGTTCACCTCGATGCGCAGGAGCTTGATCAGCCCCTCAATCAGCCAGCCCTGCAGATCAATGCCAAAGGGCGGTCTCCAGGTGCGGCGCCAGCGGCACAGCGACGCCACCGTGTCGTTCACGGTCACCGGGGCCTGGCCCAACACCAACCGGCGCACCGGCCCCTGGCCGGCTTCGGGGTTGGGGCGATGGGGGTTGCTGGCCAGATGGGCGCACACCCGGGCGATATCCGCGGCGTGGATGAAGTGGAACGAGGCGTCAGCCCGCAGGAAGCGGGCCAGCCACAGCCAGCGCGTAGCTTCCACGAGCCCTGCCGTGAGGTAGCTGGTGGGGAAGGGGCCACTGCCATCCACCCTCCCGCCGAACACCAGGGTGGGAAACACGGCCACGATTCGTGCTGCCAGTGGGTGGGCCTCCAGTTGCTGGAGGCAGAGGGCCTTGGTTTGGATGTACTCGGTGCCGAACTCCGCGGCCTCCGGCAACAGTTCCAGATTGCGGTTGAGGATCGAAGCCGTGGAGAAGTAGATCACCTGCTCAAGTACCGCCGGATTGGTGGCGGCGAGCATCTCCTTCACGGCCACCACGTTCACCTGGTGGGCCCGTTCCGGATCCCCCCAGGCAGTGGCGGTGTGAATGATCCGGGTGGCGCTGGCAATGACAGCCCGGTGGGGCTCCACATCGCGCAGATCCCCCACCAAGAGGTCAATGCGCGGATCGTTGGCCGGAACGGCTTTCAGTTTGCTTGGATCCCGCAGCCATAGCAGCAGCTGGGCATCGGTTTCCCGATACAGCAGCTGGGCGATGTGCTGGCCAACGCAACCGCTGGCGCCGGTGATCAGGATCCGGGCAGGGGAAGCGCTCAAGCGGCAGCCCCGATCCGGTCCATCACGCTCTTGCCGGCCTCGAAGAAGAACGCGCCGTTCTCCTCCGGGGTGCCAGGAAGGATGCCGTGGCCGAGGTTGAGGATGTGCTTTCGGCCGCTGGCCTTGCGCACGGTGTCGTCGATGCGGGCTTGAATCGCCTCCTTGCTGCCGAACAGCAGGCCGGGATCCACGTTGCCCTGCACGCCCACATGGCCGGGCAGGCGGGCCAGGCCTTCGGCCATGTCCACGGTCCAGTCCAGCGACACGATGTCGACGCCGGTGTTGGCCATCCGCTCGATCACGCCGGCGCTGCCAGAGATGTAGAGGATGAACGGGGTGTCGGGGTGGGTCTGCTTGACCAAATCCACCACCTTCTTCTGATACGGAGCGGCGAAGGTGTCGTAGTCGATCGGGCTGAGCTGGCCGGCCCAGGAATCGAACATCTGCACCACCTGGGCGCCGGAATCGATCTGGTAGCGCAGGTAGGCGGCGATCGACTCGGCGAAGTGATCGAGCAGCTTGTGCAGCAGTTCGGGTTCGCGGAAGGCCATCGCCTTGATCACCGCGTAGTTCTTGCTGCTCTTGCCCTCCACCACGTAGGCGGCCAGGGTCCAGGGGGCACCGACAAATCCCAGCACGGCGGCTTCGTTGCCCACGGCCTGGCGAAGGCGGGTGAGCACCTCCCCCACAAACGGCATGCTTTCGGCCGGGTTGAGCGGGCGCAGGGCCTCGACCTGGGCCAGGTTGCGGATGGGGTCTTGGATCAGGGGGCCCTTGCTCTCGACGATGTCGAAGTCGATGCCCATGCCGGGCAGCGGCGTGAGGATGTCGGAGAAGAGGATCACGCCATCGGGCTTGAAGGCCTCGAATGGCTGCATCGAGATCTCAAAGGAGAGATCGGGAATTTCCGAGCGCTCGCGGAAGCCGGGGTGTTTGTCGCGCAGGTCGCGATACACCTTCATGTAGCGGCCGGCCTGGCGCATCATCCACACGGGGGGGCGCTCCACCTGCTCACCTCGGGCAGCGCGCAGCAGCAGGGGGGCGGATCCGGTCATGGAGGAAGGCAGGGCCGGCTGGAACCTACAAGAACGAAGCCCCGGTTCCGGGGCCTTCGTCACAGAGGGGATCACACCGGCAGTTCGGCTGTTTCCCCTCCCTCCAGGCGGCTCACCTGGCTGCGTTTCTCGTCGCGGCGCAGCACCAGGACGGTGAGGGGCGGCAGGCAGAGATCCAGGGAGTTGTCGTAGCCGTGGATGCCCCACGCATCGGTGTATTTGCCGCCGAGATTGCCGAGGTTGCTGCCGCCGTAGCGGGCCGCGTCGGTGTTGAACACCTCCTCATAGAAGCCGTCGAGCGGCACGCCCACCCGGTAGTGCGAATGGCTCTGGGGGGTGAAGTTGGCCACCACCACCAGCCAGCGGCCGGTGAGGCTCTCGCGCCGCATGAAGCTGATCACCGAGTGGCGGTTGTCGTTGCAGTCGATCCACTGGAAGCCGAACTGGTCAAAGTCTTCACGCCAGAGCGCCGGCTCGCTCTTGTAGAAGGTATTGAGGTCGTCCACCAGGCGCTGCAGACCCCGGTGAGGCTCGTACTGGAGCAGATCCCACTGCAGGTCGCCCCACACGTTCCATTCGGCGCGCTGGCCGAACTCCATCCCCATGAAGATGGTCTTCTTGCCGGGGTGGGTCCACATGTAGGCCAGCAGCGCCCGCACGTTGGCGAACTTCTGCCAGTCATCACCAGGCATCTTGTGCAGCAGGTTGCTCTTGCCGTGCACCACTTCGTCGTGGCTGAGGGCGAGCATGAAGTTCTCGGTGTAGGCGTACCAGATCGAGAACGTCACGTTGTTCTGGTGGAACTGGCGGAACCACGGATCCAGCTCGAAGTAATCGAGCATGTCGTGCATCCAGCCCATGTTCCATTTGAGGTTGAAGCCCAGGCCACCGTTGTCGGTGGGCTGGGTCACCATCGGCCAGGTGGTGGATTCCTCGGCGATCGAGAGGGCGCCGGGGAAGTGCTGGAACAGCACGTGGTTGGCCTGCTGCAGAAACCGCACCGCCTCGGTGTTCTCGCGGCCGCCGTGTTCATTCGGGATCCACTCCCCATCGGGCCGCAGGTAATCGCGGTAGAGCATGGAGGCCACCGCATCGACGCGGATCCCGTCAATGTGGAACTGCTCGAACCAATACACCAGGTTCGCCACCAGGAAGTTGCGAACCTCGTTGCGGCTGTAGTTGAAGATCAGCGTGCCCCACTCCTTGTGCTCGCCAATGCGGGGGTCGGCGTGCTCGTAGAGGTGGGCGCCGTCAAAGAAGGCCAGGCCGTGGGCGTCCTTGGGGAAGTGGCCCGGTACCCAGTCGAGAATCACGCCGATGCCTTCGGCGTGGCAGCGATCCACGAAGGCGCGGAATTCATCCGGGCTGCCGAAGCGGCTGGTGGGGGCATACCAGCCCGTTACCTGATAGCCCCAGGAGCCATCGAACGGATGCTCGGAGATCGGCATCAGTTCGATGTGGGTGAAGCCCCGGGCCTTCACATAGGGGATCACCCGATCGGCTAGCTCGGCGTAGGTGAGCAGGCGGGCACCGGGTTTGAGATCGGCGGCGGGAACAGGCGGTCGCGCTGTGCCGTCGGGTTCGATGAAGGGCTGGTCGGCACTGGCATGCATCCAGCTGCCCAGGTGCATCTCGTACACCGCGATCGGCTGGTCGAGCGGATTGCAGGAGTCGCGCTCCTGCATCCAGGCACCATCGGTCCACTGGTACTGGCCCAGGGGCTCCACCACCGAGCCGTTGGCGGGCCGCACCTCGTGGCGGAAGCCGTAGGGATCGGCCTTCTGATAACAGTGGCCAGCTTGGGTGCGGATCTCGTACTTGTAGATCTCGCCGGCCTTGAGGCCAGGGATGAACAGTTCCCAGCAACCGCCCACACGGTTCTGCATGGGGTGATGGCGTCCGTCCCAGCCGTTGAAGTTGCCGAGAATCGACACACTGCGGGCATTCGGTGCCCACAGGCAGAACATCACCCCCTCCACCCCATCGCGGCGCACCAGATGGGCACCCATCCGCTGCCAGATGTGGTGATGGTTGCCTTCGGCGAAGAGATGGCGATCCATCTCCCCCATCCAGTCGTCGCGGAACGCCCAGGGGTCGTGGGCCTCATGTTCGATGCCCCCCCGCAACACCCGAACCCTGTAGCCATTGCCGGGATTGCTGTCGACTTCGGTTTCGAAGATCCAGGGGTGGTGCGGGTTGCCCAGCAGCATCGGCGCTTGGCCTGGCAACAGCAGCTCCACCCGTTCGGCCTCGGGCATCCACACCCGCACGGCCCAATGGCCGTTGCCCAGCGGTTGGGGCCCCAGCACCGCGAAGGGATGATCGTGGCGGCACTCCGCCAAACGCTGACCGTCCTCCACCATCCAGTCGAGGCTGATCGGGGCCATGGCAGAGCGTCGGCGTGGCCGCGAGCTTAGGCCGGTTTTGCAGGGATACCCGGGGTTCCCATCACTTTGCTCCGCGGAGCTTTTCGGCTTCGTTGGGGAAGTCGACGTTGAAGATCAGGTTGTTGGCATCGAGCACCACGAACAGGTTGTCGGTGAGGCGATTGAAGGTGGTGTTCACCAGCACCAGTCGCTGTTCGTCGTTTTGGGCGGCTTCAATCACCCGATTCACTTTCACGAAGTTTCCGGTTTCCCGTTGCAGTTCCTGCCAGCGGGCCTGGAGCTCGGCGGCGCTCACCTCGCGCTGCAGCTCGGGGGTGAGGAAACTGCGCGCTGAGATGTAGTGGCCAGCGCTGAGGGCGCGCACGAACTGCGCGGCCACCTTGGCCGGAGCGGCGTCGGTGCGGTCCACGTAATAGCCGCTGAGCTGACCCTGGCCGTTCAGCACGATGAACAGGTCTTGCTTGCCGGCAGCGGTGTCGACCGCTGCCTCCACTGTGGTGCTCTGCAGGCCCCGCTGCACGCTCAGCAGCTTCCAGCTGCGGATGGCAGGGCGCTTGGCCATCGTTTCGGCGATCATCGCCGGGCTGGTGACCTGCTGCAGGTCGGGGGCGAACTGGCTGAAGCGGGTCTGGGCGTCGCGGCGCTGCTCGGCCTGAAGAATGGCGTTGGCTTTGGCGCGGGCCTGTTCCACCGAGATCCCAGCGTCGCCGCTTGCGCTGCTGGTGGCTGCCGGTTGGGCCAGGGCAGCTGGGGTTAGAGCGATGGGCCCGCTGCCGGCCATCACCACCAGGGCTGAGGCCAGGGCGGTGGCCAGGCCAGTGGCGGATTTGATGCCGAAGGAGGCAGCGCGCAGCATCGGGGCGGAGTGGTCAGGTTGGCTCAGTTTGCCCGAGTTGGACCGATCCGCTGGGGTCCAGGGGTTCCAGTTCCAGCCAGGCCTCCTCCAACCCCAGGCTGACGGTGATCACCCGGTGCTGCGGGCTGGGGCCACCAGCGGGGATGGAGCCGTTGCCGGGATTCACCGCAATCTGGGGCCAGGCTGCTCCGGCCAGCGACAGCCGCAGCCGATCCCCAGGCGTCAGCTCGGCCATCAGGGGTTGTAAGCGCACCTGCACGGTGTGCTGCTCCCGGCAGCGGGCCCCCAGTTGCCGCAGCACCCCCGTGCTGAGCTGCTGCACCGCCCCGTCGGGGCGGTGCCGGGATAGGGCAGCGCAGAGATCCACGCCGGGCTGGTCGGCCTGCAGGCCGATGGTCAGCACCGGTTGGCCCGCCAGCGGCAGGGGCTCCGTCAGGGGATCGCTGGTGAAGCAGGCCACATCGCAGCGGTCATCCAGGTCTGCGCGCTGGCAGGGCCCTGCATCCAGCCCCAGATGGCCGCCCCGGCCAGGTACGGGCCGCCAGGGGTCGTGCACGAGGTGCACCCATCCCCCCGCGTCTGCAGGGTTTGCTGTGAGTGCGCCCTCGTTGGCGTCCACCGCGGCCAGCCCGTTGCTCCGCAATCCCCAGCGCGGGCCGCGGACTCTGAGCTGATGCAGGCCCAACCCATGCCAGCGCTGGCTGGTTTGGCATTGCACGTTGATGCGCTCCGGTGGCTCGGCTGCCCTGCCCTTGAGCTCCCGCTGGAAAAACGCCAGCTGCACTTGATCCACGCCCCCCTCCCAGTTGAGGTGGGTCCAGGCGCCGATCCGCAGGTGGGGTTTGCCGCCGGCCTGTTGGGCCTGCTGCCACAGCTGCAGGATCCCCCGCAGATGGGGGTCGTACCAACCGCCGATCAGCAGCATTGGCCTGCGCAGCAGCTCCGGCAGCACCGGGTGCTCCCGAAAGGTTTGAGGGGATTGGGGATCGTTGGCCAGCCAGCCGCAGGCCATGCCCTCGGGATCCAGTTCCTTCAGTAGTTCCGGGCCGTCGTGCAGAAAGCGGCCGCTGTCCAGGCTGGAGCGGATCCGCTGCCAGCCTGCATGGTCGCCGCGGCGCCGGCACTGCAGTGCCGCTAGCTGCAGTCCCCACCCCAGGCCCAGCGCCCACCAGTGCGCATCGCCTTCGCAGGCCCAGTGGTGTTGCTCGCTGGGCCCGGCCATGGCCGGGGCCGTGCAGTCGGGCAGAACCGCCGGATCGCCATCGGCGCCATCGTTGAGCAGTTGGCTCAACCCCTGGTAGGAGAAGCCATAGGTGCCGAGCCGGCCATTGCTCCCGGACAGGCCGCGGGCCCAGCGCACCGCATCGGCCCCATCGGCCGCCTCCTGGGCAAAACCGCCAAATGCTCCCTCGGAATCCCCCTGGCCGCGCACGTCCTGCACCACCACCAGAAAACCGTGGGCCGCGTACCAGCTGGGGTGGGCGTAAGTGATCGTTGAGGCGATCGCCCGGCCGTAGGGCTGGCGCATCAACAGCACTGGCCAGGGGCCGTCGCCTTCAGGGCTCCAGATCCGGGCCATCAAGCGCGTGCCATCGCGGCAGCGCATCCAGGCATCGCGGGGGGTGGCATCAGCCACCGGCGCTCAGCGCACGTCGGGGCAGTACAACCCCACCACGTAGGTGTTGAGCACTTCGGCGTCCATCGGGCTGAGGTTCTGTTGGCGGGCCACCAGGGCCACCGCCTGGGGTGAGGTGGAGGCGAGCCCTTGGGCGTTGAGCTGTTTGAGCTGGGCGCAGATGGCCTTGGCCTTGGCCGGGTTGTTCTTCACCGAGTCGAGCAGGGCGGATTGCGCCAGCACAGGCCCCCCCGCCAGCAGCAGGGCTGCGGCAGCGGTTGCCAGCAGACGCGGACGTGAACGGGAAGCGGACGCCATGGTGGCGAATCCCTTGGTTGTCTTCATTTCAAAGACCCTGGCCCACCCCTGCGTGGCGGCGGGGGTCAGTTCGACGAGCGACCGGATGGACGCCGGGCCTGCTGAATCCAGCGGTGGAGGGTGACCAGATCCATCATCGGTACGGCCATGCCGGTGAGGCTGCGCTGCAGGCGCCCCATCGCCCGGTGGAGCTGGTGGGGATCGGCCTGGGCCAGGCCGGAGCGATCGGCGATGCCGGCATAGAGGAGCAGGGCGGCCTCGTGGGGCTCGAGGCCCACCTCCACCACCAACCGGGCCTGGCCGCGCAGCTTGATCAGGCGGCTTTCACTAGCGCCGCCGCGCCGTCCAAGCTGGCGCAGGATGGGGTCGCTTAGCCCCGCCAGGGCCTCCCAGGTGCTGATCTCTGCCGCCTGGAGCTGTTGCTCCTCCCTGCGGAAGTGGAGCGGCAGCTTGCCCAGTGCACGGGATGGCCCAGGGGCCATGGCTAGCCGGGGCGGCCGGCAGGCCCTACCACCGTTACACCGCCAGTGTTGAGGTCGCGCTGGGCTTCGGCGAGTACCACCGGCCGGCTCACCCCGTCGCCGGCGCTCTCCACCCGCCGCAGGCGCACAGTCACGAGGCCGTCGCTGGTGTTCCGGCCGCTGCCCCGGAGGTTGCTGGCCACCTGCTGCACGGTGGGGGCGAAGGCTTCAGGGCCCAGGTCGGCCGGTGCGGCGGCCACCACCAGATCGGCGCCGTTGTCGAACACCACGGGCACGCTCACGGCTCCCTCAATCGTGAGCCGGGGGCTGTAGCTGATGGCGAAGGCGGCGCAGGAGATGGCCAGCAGCGTGGTGAAGCTGGTGACCCCCACCAGACGGAAGCGAATCCCCCACCGCGCCAGGAAGCCCACCACCATCAGCACCGCCAGCACCCCGCTGGCGATGCCCAGCCACTTGCCGGCCACAAGCAGGATCGGATCGGCGGCCAGGGCCATGGGCTGGGTTCGGTTGTGCAACGCCCTTATATTCGGCCCCACGCAGCTGGTGGCAGCCCAGACGAATGGCGTTGTCGCCACGCAAAGGGCCCGGGCCACGCAAGAGCACTGATTTCCCCTCCGGTTTGCGCAGCCCGCTGGTTGTGGCATCCGTGGGTGGGGCCTTCCTGCTGGGAGCCGCTTGGACGGGCCTGTGGTGGGGGGAGCGCCAGCTGCGCCAGGCCTACGGCCAGGCCCGCAGTGGTCTGGAGCGCTTGGTGGGCCGCCAGCTCGGGCATTCGCTGCGCCTGGGTGCGTACCGCGGCCTGGGCTGGGGGGGCCTGGAACTGGGGCCGTCACGGGTGCTGGCGGGCCCAGCTGATGCCTCCACCGCGGAGGTGGCCGGCATCAGCGTGGCGCTCGATCCACTGGCCAGCCTGCTGGAGCGCCAGCCGGTGCTGCAGATCGGGCTGCGCGAGGCCCGCCTCACCCTGCGCCGCAACGCCCGAGGTGAGTACTGGGTACTGGGCAAACCGCCTCCGGGCAAGCCTCCCCGCCTCGATCTGCGTTTTCGCCTGGTGGGCCCAGCCCGGGTGCGGGTTGAGCCTGCGGGCATCGATGCCAGCCTCACGGGCCGGCTGCGGCTCCAGCCCGCCCTGCGCCGGTTGGATCTCCGTGCCCAGCTCCAGCCCAGGGCCGGTGGAACCCTGGCCCTGCGGGCCGATGGGGGCTGGAACCCGGGGCGTTGGCAGGTCCACGTCCAGGGTCAGCGCCTCGCGCTGGAGCCTGTTCGGCGCCTGCTAGCCCTGCCGGGCCAGCTGCGCGGCGAAGCGTCCGGTGCACTGAAGCTCCAGCTCACTGGCAACCAGGCCAGCTGTCAGGGCCGGTGGCAGGTGCCCCAGCTGCAGTGGCGTGGTGGTGCGCGCCGAGAGGCCGTGCTGGATCGGCTCGCGCTCCA
>CAIOXF010000267.1 GCA_903862155.1 uncultured cyanobacterium
ATGGGCTTCAACGGCTTCACGGCCGTGCTGGTGCTCTATTTCAAACAGGCCTTCAACTGGGGACCCGGCCTTGCCGGGGCCGCCTTCCTGATCGTGGGCGTGGTGGCCACCGTGGTGCAGGGGGGCCTGATCGGTCCGCTGGTGAAGCGCTTCGGGGAATGGCGACTCACCCTGGCCGGCCTGGGCTTCGTGATCGCCGGCTGTCTGCTGATCCCCCTAGCCCGGCAGGGCACAGCCCAACCGGTAGTGTTCACAGCGGTGGCGGTGCTGGCGCTGGGTACCGGCCTAGTGACACCCTGCCTGCGGGCGTTGGTGTCGCGCCGGCTCGATGATTCCGGCCAGGGTGCGGCGCTGGGTAGCCTCCAAGGCCTGCAGAGCTTGGGCAGCTTCCTGGGACCGCCAGCGGCGGGCCTGGCCTACGAAACCCTGGGCCGTACCAGCCCCTTCTGGCTGGGCGCCGCCCTGCTGGCAGCAGTGGCGCTGATGGTGGCCGGGGGCCTCGGCGGTCAAGCAAGACCAACACCGAAAGCACCCTGAAGCGATTGCTACGGTCGGCCCGAGGAAGTGGTTGCGCCGCCCGGGATGGCCGACCGCGCAGGTGCCATGGGCGAGCGAATCACGCAACCGGTGGTGGCGCCGGAGCTCTATATCAACCGTGAGCTGAGCTGGATCGCGTTCAACTATCGGGTGCTGGCTCAAGCACTGGATGAGCGCACGCCACTGCTGGAGCAGGCCAAATTCAGCGCGATCTTCAGCAACAACCTCGATGAGTTCTTCATGGTGAGGGTGGCCTCGCTGAAGAGCCAGATCGAAGCCGGTGTGGCCAAGCTCAGTGATGACGGCCTTACGCCGCTGGAGCAGCTCAGCGCCATCCAAACCAAGTTACGGCCACTCCTGGAACTCCAGCAGCAGCACTACCGCCATTCGCTCAAAAGCAACCTGGCGGAATACGGCGTACAACTCATTGATTACGCCAACCTCAATGCCCAACAGCGGCACTGGGTGGATCACTACTTCCACACCGCCGTGTTCCCGGTGCTCACACCGCTGGCGGTGGATCCGGCCCACCCGTTTCCGTTCGTGAGCAACCTCAGCCTCAACGTGGCGGCGCTGGTGCGCGACCCCGACAGCGGCCAGCAGCAGTTCGCGCGGGTGAAGGTGCCGCAGAAAATCCTGCCGCGCTTCGTGCGCATCCCCACCGAGCTGAGCGGTAAGAAGCCCGATCCGGTGGCCACGGCTGTGCCTCTCGAGCAGGTGGTGGCCTTCAACCTCAGCCTGCTGTTTCCCGGCATGCACGTGG
This sequence comes from uncultured cyanobacterium, assembly GCA_903862155.1. Taxonomy (GTDB): domain Bacteria; phylum Cyanobacteriota; class Cyanobacteriia; order PCC-6307; family Cyanobiaceae; genus UBA5018. The sequence continues at coordinate 1,301 of CAIOXF010000267.1, forward strand.
AGGGGCACTACTTCTTCCGCGTGACGCGTGACGCCGACCTGGAACTGCGGGATCTAGAGGCCGACGACCTGATGGAGGCCCTGGAGGAGGGGCTGCGCAAACGCCGCCGCGGCGGGGAAGTGGTGCGACTGGAGGTGGCCGACGAGATGCCCGAGGCGGTGGTGCAGGTGCTGATGGAGGGCATGGATGTGGAGCCCGAAGACGTGTACCGGATCAACGGACCGCTCGGCCTCGACGACCTGATGGGTCTGATGGCCCTGCCGCTGCCCCAGCTCAAGGACAAATCCTTCAAGGGCCGCACCCATCCCGGCCTGGCCCGCGCCCAGAAAAGCCAACTGGAAGACGGCTCGATCAAGCAGGAAGAATTTCAGAGCATCTTCTCGGTGATCCGCCGCGGCGATGTGCTGCTGCAGCACCCCTACGACCTGTTCGCCACCTCGGTGGAGGAATTCCTCAATCAGGCCGCCGATGACCCGTCGGTGTTGGCCATCAAGATGACGCTCTACCGCACCTCCAAGGATTCACCGGTGGTGGCGGCACTGATCCGGGCAGCCGAGAACGGCAAGCAGGTGATGGCCTTGGTGGAACTCAAGGCCCGCTTCGACGAAGACAACAACATCCAGTGGGCTAAGCAGCTGGAGAGCTCTGGCGTGCACGTGGTGTATGGCGTGCTCGGCCTCAAAACCCACACCAAGATCCTGCTGGTGGTGCGCCGCGAGAAAGACCGACTCAACACTTATGTGCACCTGGGCACCGGCAACTACAACTCCAAAACCTCCAGCCTCTATACCGACCTGGGCCTGCTCACAGCCAATCCCGCCTTCGGGGCGGATTTGGTGGAGCTGTTCAACTACCTCACCGGCTTCTCCAAACAACAGAGCTTCCGCAAGTTGCTGGTGGCGCCGGTGACCCTGCGCAAGCGGATGGAAGAGCTGATCCGCCGGGAAATCGGCCACGCCCATGAGGGCCGAGGTGGCCACATCCGGGCCAAGATGAACTCGCTGGTGGATCCGGCGATCATCGCCCTGCTCTATGAGGCCTCCCAGGCCGGGGTGCGGATCGAGCTGGTGGTGCGCGGCATGTGCAGCCTGCGGCCGAGCGTTGAAGGAGTGAGCGACCACATCCACGTTGTCAGCGTGATCGGCCGCTTCCTGGAGCACTCCCGCGTGTTCTGGTTTGCCAACGGCGGCGAACCGGAGGCCTACATCGGCAGCGCCGACTGGATGCCGCGCAACCTGGATCGGCGCGTGGAGGCTGTGGCCCCGGTGGAGGAGCCACGCCTGCGGGAGCAGCTGGAGCAACTGCTGGAGCTCTACCTGCACGACGCCAGTGCCTGGCACATGACCAGCGACGGCCAGTTCCACCAGCAGCACCTGGAGGGCGAGGAGCAACTGGCGCAGATGGAACTGATGCGCCGCTGGCGCGGCGGGCTGCACCCGACCGCCTGAAGATTCAATCCTGTAGCGATCAACACATCAAATGGCGGCCGATCATCACCTCGGCTTAACCATTCATTTCCAGTGACAGATCAGTTGCAGAACTGCTGTTGCGTGTAGGGCGGTGGTCAATCCAGAAAGTCTTCCATTTTGACCCCGTTCGTATGCATCAGCGGTGCTACCGTCCCCGCAAATTCATAGAACCGGAGGCCGGGGTGATGGGGACACCTCAGCAATCCGCCCGTTCTGCTGCACCAAGCAGCAGATCAGGGCGCAAGGCACTGTCATCCGATGCGGCCTCCCGCAGCGGCGGCCGCCTGAGTGCTGATTCGATTGGTTGGTATTTGAGCACCATCGGCCGCGTGCCCCTGCTCACGCCTGCGGAAGAGATTGAGCTGGCCCACCATGTGCAGATCGCGAAGCGGCTGCAGGAGGTGCCGGCCGATCAGCTCACGCCCCAGCACCGCCGCCAGATCCGGATGGGCCAACGGGCCCGCGACCGGATGATGGCCGCAAACCTGCGCCTCGTGGTGAGCGTGGCCAAGAAGTATCAGAACCAGGGCCTGGAGCTGCTGGATCTGGTGCAGGAAGGCGCCATCGGGCTGGAGCGGGCGGTCGACAAGTTCGATCCCGCCATGGGCTACAAGTTCTCCACCTATGCCTACTGGTGGATCCGGCAGGGCATGACGCGCGCGATCGACAACAGCGCCCGCACGATTCGCCTGCCGATTCACGTGAGCGAGAAGCTCTCCAAGATGCGCCGCATCACCCGGGAGCTCTCCCACCGCTTCGGCCGCCAGCCCAACCGCCTGGAGCTCTCCCACGCCATGGACATGGCGCCGGAGGAGCTGGAGGAGCTGATCTCCCAGAGCGCCCCCTGCGCCTCACTCGATGCCCACGCCCGCGGCGAAGAGGATCGCAGCACCCTCGGAGAACTGATCGCTGATCCGGCGAGCAACCAGCACCTCGACTCGATGGACCGCCATCTCCAGAAGGAGCACCTGGGGGCCTGGTTGTCGCAGCTCAACGAGCGGGAGCAGAAGATCCTGCGGCTGCGCTTTGGCCTGGAGGGGAGTGAGCCGCTCACCCTGGCCGAGATCGGCCGTCAGATCAACGTGTCGCGGGAGCGGGTGCGCCAGCTGGAAGCCAAGGCGCTCATGAAGCTGCGGCTGATGAGCAATATGCAGCAGGCCGCCTGAGGGGCATGGGACAGCAGGCGCTGGGTGTGGCGGCAGTGGCCGCCTGGCTCAGCCTGCTGGCGGTGGGCGCGCTGGCGGTGCGGAAACGCTGGAACGGCCAACGCGAATGGAGCCGCAAGCTGGTTCACATCGGGACCGGTGCGGTGGTGCCAATCGCCTGGGCGTTCGGGATCAGCCAGGCGATTGCCGTGCCGGCGGCCGGCACCATCACCATGCTGGCGGCCCTGAACCACCGGATCCGGGTGATTCCCGCGATCGAAGACGTGGATCGCCACAGCTACGGCACCATCGCCTACGGCGCCTCGATCACGGCGCTGCTGTGGCTCTACTGGCCCCAGCAGCCCGCAGCGGTGGCGGCAGGCGTCCTGGTGATGGCCCTGGGCGATGGCCTGGCTGGGCTCCTGGGCCCACTGGTGCCCTCCTTCAGCTGGAGCGTGTTGCAGCAGCGCAAATCCCTGGTGGGCACCGGCGCCATGGCGGCCGCCAGCCTGCTGGTGCTGATGGCCCTGCGGGCCGTGTCTCTGACCCTGGGGCTGCCCGCCCCACCCGCTGAGGCACTGCTGGCCATCGCCGCCAGCGCCGTGGTGCTGGAGCAATGCGCCGTGGTGGGGCTCGACAACTTCACCGTGCCGCTGGCGGTGGGTTGGCTGTGGAGCACCCTGGCCATCTAAATCACACCCGCAGCATCGCCTCGCAACGCAGCTCCCAGTCCTGCTGGGTGCCGATGCCAGCCACCAGCCGCCAGTCCTCCGGCTCCTCCCGCATCCGCAACTGCCACTGGCGGATCACCTCGGCCCGCTCCATCCACACATCCACCACCGTGCGCTGAATCAGCTCCAGCTCCCAGCAGCGCTGGCGGGCTACATCCAGGGTCCAGGCGAGCAGATCATCGAGCTGAAAAGGGCGGAACCCGGCAAACGCCGGACCGATCTCCTGGGCTGAACTCTGCTCGAGATAGAAGGCCTGCAGGGGATCGGAGAGGCCGCAGAACTGCAACAGCACGCCCATGACTCCTCCATGAGTGATATCCCCAAACGCTATTCAGGAGCGCCAGGCAATCCGTTCACGGAGAACAGTTCGTTGCAGCTGCAACAATCTGGCACTCGAACTTCACGAGTGCCAATTACATCAAAACCAGCCTGGGCTCAGGCTGCCGCCAGGGTGGGAGCCGCCTGGGCATCGCGCACCGCTGCGGCCAGTTCCTCGAGCAGATCGACCGTGGTGGCCAGATCGATGCAGGCATCGGTGATGCTCTGGCCGTAGGTGAGCTGGCTGAGATCGGAGGGAATCTTCTGGTTGCCGGCCACCAGATGGCTCTCGAGCATCACGCCCATCACATGGGTGGAGCCGCCACGCACCTGCTCGGCCACCTGCTGCAGCACCTCACCCTGGCGGCGGTAGTCCTTATTGGAGTTGCCGTGGCTGCAATCCACCATCACCCGGCAGGGCAGGGCGTCGCGCTCCAGCGCCGCCGCCACCTCCTCGATCGCTTCCAGGTGGTAGTTAGTGCCGCGCTTGCCGCCCCGCAGCACCACGTGGCCATCGGGGTTGCCCGTGGTGGTCACGATCGAGGCGTAGCCCTCCTGGTTGATCCCCAGGAAGTGGTGGGGCCGGGCCGCCGCCTGCATGGCATGGATAGCGGTGGTCACACTGCCGTCGGTGCCGTTCTTGAAGCCGATCGGCATCGACAGGCCCGATGCCATCTCGCGGTGGGTCTGGCTCTCGGTGGTGCGGGCGCCGATCGCGGTCCAGCTGATCAGATCAGCGATGTACTGGGGCACGATCGGATCCAGCAGCTCCGTGGCCGCCGGCAGCCCCATCTCGGCGACATGCAGCAGCAGATCGCGGGCCAGGCGCAGGCCGGTGTTGATGTCGTAGCTGCCGTCGAGGTGGGGATCGTTGATCAGGCCCTTCCAGCCCACGGTGGTACGGGGCTTCTCGAAATACACGCGCATCACCACCTCCAGCTCACCCGCGTGGCGCTGGCGCAGCTGGGCAATCTCGGCCGCGTACTCCTTGGCGGCGGCCACGTCGTGCACGGAGCAGGGCCCCACAATCACCAGCATGCGGCTGTCGCGGCCGTGCAGGATCGCCTGAATGCGCTCGCGGGCCTGCTGCACGGTGGCCGCCGAGCGTTCGCTGATCGGAAGATCCCGGTGCAGCACGAGCGGCGGCACCAGGGGCCTGGTTTCCACCACGTGGAGATCGGAGGTGGTGAACATGGGTGGGCCTGCGCGCTCTTGGCCAATGGCCAAGCCTAGAAGGCCCAGCCCGCCACGGATCCGCCCTCCCTGGTGAGGATGAGCAGCAGCTCCAGGCCGATCACCGTGATCAGGGTGCCGTAGATCCAGCGACTGGCCTGCTCCCCCAGCGCCACCTGCGAGCCGATCAGGGCCCCCACCATCCCCGCCAGCGACAGGGGCACCGCCCAGGCCCAGGCCACCTGCAGCCGCGCCGCGAACACCACCAGCGCCACCACACAACCCGCGGCCCGCAGCACGATCTTCACGTGGTTGGCGCGCGCCAGATCCTGGCGGCCGAACCAGGCCAGGGCCAGCAGGGTCATGGTGCCGGAACCCAGGGAGATGAAACCGGTCCAGAAGCCGATGGCCACCATCACCAGATGCAGCAGCGGCGTAACCACCAACTCCTCCCCCAGCCCCTCAGCCCCCTGCAACCAACGCTGGGGGCGCGCCAGCAGCAGCACCAGCACAATCACCAGCGAGGCAGCCACCGCCAGCAGCGCGCCGGCCGGCTCCAACCCACTGCCCACCAGCGCCCCGGCCAGCGAACCGATCACGATCGCGGGCACCAGCTGCAGCGCCGTGCCCCACGGAATCACCCCGGCCTGGTGAAACCGCACGGTGGCGGTCACCGTGGAAATCGCCGCCGAGAGCCGGTTGGTGCCGTTGGCCAGCTCGGCCGGCAAGCCAAGCTCGATCATCGCCGGCACGGCCACCACGCCGCCACTGGCGGACACGGTGTTGATGAAGCCCCCCACCCCGCCGGCGAGGAGCAGGCCCGCCAGCTGGAAGGGGTCGGGGAAGGGGGCCACGGCTTGCCGGTTCTGCAGCTCTGGTCACCAAAGGGGTGACAGGCGGCACAGAACAATGGTGGAACGACCGTAGTGCAAACGGAATGCCCGCTGCCCCTGTGTCCGCCGACTCCTTCCTCGCCAGCTACCGCGCCGCCGCCGCCGAGCGCGAGGCCCAGGGCGTGCCGGCCCTGCCCCTGAGCGCCGAGGAAACGGCGGCCCTCACCGAGCTGCTGGTCCATCCCCCCGCCGGCGACGAGACGTTCATGCTGCACCTGCTCTCAGAACGCATCCCCCCCGGCGTGGATGAGGCCGCCTACGTGAAGGCCAGCTGGCTGAGCGCCGTGGCCCAGGGGGATGCGAGCAGCCCGCTGGTGAGCGCAGTGGAAGCCGTGAAGCTGCTGGCCACCATGATCGGCGGCTACAACGTGGGCGCCCTGATCGAGCTGCTCTCCAGCAGCGAGACGACCATCGCAGAGGCCGCCGCCGAGGGTCTCAGCCGCACCCTGCTCGTGTACGACGCGTACAACGACGTGCTGGAGCTGGCGAACACCAATCCCTATGCCAAGCGGGTGATCGACAGCTGGGCCAATGGCGAGTGGTTCACCGCCAAGCCCGAACTGCC
>CAIOXF010000268.1 GCA_903862155.1 uncultured cyanobacterium
CACCCGGGCCTTGAGGGCCGGGGCCGCAGGGTTGGTGGCGTCGATAACTTGGAGGGTGCCACCGCCACCGGAGGCGAGCACAAACAGCTTGCCGCCAAGCGACACGTAGGCGGAGATTTCGCTCTGGAACTGCTCGCCAGAGGTGCCAGCAGGGGTGAGGTTAATCGAACCGATCAAAGGGGAGACGTAGGCCATAAAGGACCAGGAACGTTCTTCCAACGTCGGCCTTAGACCAGGGCTGCCGGGTTAACGCAGGGGAAAAAGATGGTTAGGAAGAGAGAAAAAGCATCCGAGCGCACATCCCCGCCGCACCATGCATCACAACTCGCCGGCATCCCGCAGCGCTTTCTGTGCCGCCTTCCCAGCCACCCACACCGCCGCCAGTGTGGCCAGCACGCCGATGATGCGGAGCGCCCAGGTGCCAGCATCGGCACGGCCGGCGAGCACATCCCCGAAGCGCGCCACATCACCAGCCAGGGCACCGAGGCCGCAAAACAGCACCGTGCCGGGAAGGATGCCGATCAGGCCCACGGTGTAATCCCGCAGGCTCACCTCGCTGAGGCCATAGGCCAGGTTCAGCAAGGAGAACGGAAAGGCCGGTGAGAGCCGGGTGAGTAGCACCAGCTTCAGGCCCTCGCGGCTCACGGCCTGCTCCACCGCCTGCAGCTTGGGCAGCGCTGCCAGCCGAGCTCGCGCCCAGTCGCGCAGCCAATGGCGTCCGAGCAGGAAGGCCGCCTCCGCGCCAAGGCAGGCCCCCACAAACACGATCACCGTGCCCCACCAGGGCCCATACAGCGCCCCGGCCAGCATCGACGCCCACACTCCCGGCAGCAGCAACGTGACCCACAGGGCGTAGAGCGGCACGAAGGCCACGGCCCCCAGGGGCGACTGGAGGGCGGGGAGCCAGTGCTGGAGCAGTTGCGGGAACCAATCCATCAAGCCACCCAGTTCTCAATCACCAGGCCTTGATAAGTCTGGAAGTCGGCTGGATTGTTGGTCACCAGGGTGACGTTGAGCGACAAGGCATGGGCCGCAATCAATTTGTCGAGCGCGTCGCGGCGGCGCTCCCGGGTCAGCCAGCGAACCGGGCCGTAGGCATGGGCTGCGGCTGAATCAAATGGGGCGACAGGCACCTCCTCGAGAAATCGGTCCAGAGCCTCGCGGTTCCGAGGGGCATCGACTCCCGATGCCACCACGCCGTACTCCAGTTCTGCGGCCGTGACGGCAGAGATCACCACCTCACCCACCTGGCACCGGGAGAAACGCTCGGCCACCTGCGGCGGCTGGTGCTTCATCAGGTAGATGCAGATGTTGGTATCGAGCAAATAGCGGGCACGGGGCATCGCAGCTCGAGCGGCTCAAAGAAGCGGACGCTCAGCCTGCTCCTGAACGCCGCGGCCAACCGCAAGAAAGCCGTCAGAAAAGCTGGCTAACGCTGCCAGCGCGCCAGTGATTGGCCGACCGGCGGGGCGGATCCTGATCTCATCACCCACCCGTTCGATCTCCAGCTCCAAGTCGCTGCGCTCGTAAGCGAGCTCAGCAGGAATGCGGACGGCCTGGGAATGGCCGTTTCGGAAGAGCCGGGTGGTGGCCATCACCGCGGATGTACGCGTTCATCCACCCTACGGCGTGCAACCCAGATCAGCCAGGCGCTGGCGGGCGAGTGCCGCCTGGGCTTCGGCGTCGGCCAGGTTGGCCTTGCATTCGGCCACCACCTCGGGCGGCGCCTTATCGGCGAAGTTGGGGTTGGCGAGGCGGCCAGCCAGGCCCTTGATCTCCTTGTCGGCCTTGGCGATGTCTTTTTCAAGGCGAGCGCGCAGGGCGTCGAGATCCACCAGGCCGTCAATCGGCAGCAGCACCTGCAGCTCACCACTCACGCCGGCCAGGGCCTTGGTGGCTGGAGCAGCGGCAGCGGTGGCGGGATCCAGCACCTCCACCGATGCGGCCCGGGTGAGGGCCGCGATATCGGGGGTGGCCAGACGCAGCACGCCCGCCAGATCCTCGCGGCCGCTCACGAAGCGCACCGGCACGGTTTGGCTGGGCTTGAGCCCCGCCACAGCGCGCAGATTGCGCACCACCCGGATCGCCTCGATCAGCTCGGCGAACGAAGACTCCAGGTCGTCGTCGAGGGCGGCAACGTCAACCACCGGCCAGGGCTGCAGGGCGAGGAACGTGTCCTCGCTCGCGCCGGTGAGCCCATGCCAGAGCTCCTCGCTGAGGTGGGGCATCAGCGGATGCAACATCACCAACAGCGCGTTGAGCACCTTGGCCAGCACCTGGCGGGCGGTGCGCTGATCGGCCAGGGCGGCCTCACGGGCAGCCCCCTCCAGCTCAGCGGGCACCTGCAGGCGGCGCTTGATCAGCTCCACATACCAGTCGCACACCTCGTTCCAGGCGAACTCGTAGAGCCCCTTGGCCGCTTCACCGAGCCCATAGCTGCCGTAGCGCTCGGCGGTTTCCTGGTTGACGCGGGCCAGGCGCGAGAGGATCCAGCGGTCGGCCAGCTGCAGGGCCGCCGGATCGGGTTCACCCAGCGAGGCGGGCGTCTCGCCGCCCAGGTTCATCAGGGCGAAACGGGTGGCGTTCCAGAGCTTGTTGGCGAAGTTGCGGGAGGCCTCCACGGTGACGGAGGTGTCGGATTGGCGGTCGTAATCGAGGCGAATGTCCTGGCCGGCACCGGCCACCTCCCGCACCAGGGCAAAGCGCAGCGCATCGGCGCCGTAGCGCTCAATCAGCAGCAGCGGGTCGATGCCGTTGCCCGCGCTCTTGCTCATCTTGCGGTTGTTCTCGTCCCGCACCAGGCCGTGGATGTAGACATCTCTAAAGGGCATCCGGCCCGTGAAGGCGCCGGCCATCATCGTCATCCGGGCCACCCAGAAAAAGATGATGTCGAAGCCCGTCACCAGCACGCTGGTGGGATACCAGCGCTGCAGATCGGGCGCCTGATTGTTGGGCCAGCCCAGGGTGGAGAAGGGCCAGAGGCCACTGGAGAACCAGGTGTCGAGCGCGTCGGGATCCTGCTCCAGCACCACCGGATGGGCATGGGTACCGCCCCCGAACTGCGCTTCGGCCTTCGCGCGGGCTTCGGCTTCATCCCGGGCCACCACATAGGGCGTGGTGTCGGTGATCGTGCCGCCGGTTTCACTCACCACAAACCAGGCGGGAATGCGGTGACCCCACCAGAGCTGGCGCGAGATGCACCAGTCGCGGATGTCGGTGAGCCAGTCGCGATACACCTTGCTCCAGCGTTCCGGCACGAAGCGAGGGTCGGCGTTCTCCAGGGCCTCGCGGCAGCGGGCCGCCAGGGGCTCGGTTTTCACGAACCACTGGGTGGAGAGCAGCGGC
>CAIOXF010000269.1 GCA_903862155.1 uncultured cyanobacterium
CGGATGCAGCGCATCCAGCCGGCGGCTGATGGCCTCCTGCAGACCACTCACCACCCGTGCCGCGATCCAGATGGCGTCGGTGCTCTGGTGGGGCCGGGCGCCATGGCCGCCCTCCCCGAGCACCTCCACCTCCAGCTCCCCCGCCGCGGCCGTGAGGCTGCCGCTGCGCACGCCAATACTGCCTGCCGGCAGGCTCGGAAACACGTGCACGCCAAACAGGGCATCCACCCCGTCCATGGCGCCATCGGCCTTCATCCAGGCCGCGCCCTGGGCCGTTTCCTCTGCCGGTTGAAACAACAGCCGGATTCGAGCGGTGAACAGGGCGGGATCGCGCTCGGCCACCTCCCCCAACAACCGGGCCACGCCCAGACCCACGGTGGTGTGCAGGTCGTGGCCGCAGGCGTGCATCAGCCCCTGCACCGTGGAGGCGTAATCGAGGCCAGTGCGCTCCTCCACCGGCAGGGCATCCATGTCCACCCGCAGGGCCAGCAGCGGCGTGCGCTGTCCATCGGATCTCTGGAGAGGGCCGATCTCAGCCACCACACCGGTGCGACCCACCCCCTCCTGCACCTGCCAACCCCAGCGGCGCAGCTCACCGGCCACCAGGGCCGCGGTCTGCTGTTCGTGGCCGCTCAGCTCCGGATGGCGGTGGATGTGGCGACGCAGCTGGATCAGCTCGGGCAGCACCTCATCCAGCACCGCCTCCAGCCCCAGGGCCTGCCAATGGGTGATCGAGGCGGTGGAAGTCATGCCAGGCAACATCAGGCCGACACCAGGGCCAGGAACTGCTGCAGGGCCTGCACCGGTTCGGGCGGCCAGCGGCGCGTTTGCAGCAGCCATTCTTGCTGGCGGTAGCGGGGATCGAGGCCGGAGGCAGCCGCCCAGTTGCTCTCGGCCTCACCGCTGGCACCACGCCGCCAGAGGAGGGCGGTGAGCGCGGCTCGCGCGTCGGCAAAGAGGGGATAGCGGCGGATCAGGGAGCGCAGTTCCCGCTCGGCCTCATGGAATTCGCCCAGTTGGAACGCCGCCAGGGCAGCACTGGAGCGAGCCATGGCAAAACCGGGGCGGGCATCCGCCGCCGCTACGAAGCAGTCGCGGGCGGCGGTCCAGTCGCCGCGGGAGCCCTCCACGTTGCCCAGGTTGTAGAGCGCGGAAGGCCGAACATCCCCGGCCTCGGCACCCTGATCGAGGATCCAGCGGTAGTCCGCCTCCGCCGCATCCCAGCGCTGCAGCGCCTCCTCTGCGGTGCCGCGGTTGAGATGGGGATCAGGGCTGGTGGGCTCCAGCTCGATGGCGTGGGTCTGATCGGCGATGGCGGCCTCGGGATCACCGAGGGCCAGGTGCACATTGCCGCGGTTACTCCAAGCCGCCGCGTCACCCGGGTCGATCTCGAGCACCTCGTTCCACAGGGGGAGGGCCTGGGAGAAATCCCCGCCGCGGCTAGCCGCCAGGGCCTGATCGAATAGCTGGGGAAGGGCCGTCTGAGCAAAGAGCTGCACGCTCAGCAACAGCGCCAGCACGGTGCCGCTCACGCCGCGGCCCCCGGCAGACCCAGCTGGGCAGGCCAGCCCAGATGGGCGCGACCGGCGGGGGTCACCATCCGGCCGCGCGGGGTGCGCTGGAGAAAACCGAGTTGCAGCAGGTAGGGCTCCACCACGGTTTCCAGGGTGGTGGGGTCTTCCCCCAGGCCGGCCGCCAGGGTTTCCAGGCCCACCGGGCCGCCGCCATAACCCTCCAGCAGCAGGGTGAGCAGGCGCCGGTCGCTGGCATCGAGGCCACGGGCATCCACCCGGTGCAGGCTCAGGGCCTGGTGCACCAGCTCCGCCCCGATGCGGCCATGGCCTTGCACCGCCGCCACATCGCGCACCCGGCGCAGCAGGCGATTGGCAATGCGCGGCGTGCCCCGGCAGCGTCGTGCCACCTCCAGCGCCGCCTCACGCTCCAGATCAAGCTGCAGCAACCCGGCGGCCCGCTCCACGATCGCCTGCAGATCGGGCAGGTCGTAGAACTCCAGCCGCTGGATCAGGCCAAAGCGATCCCGCAGCGGTGAGCTGAGCGAGCCGGCGCGGGTGGTGGCGCCCACAAGGGTGAACGGCGCCACCGGCAGGCTGCGGGTGCGGGCCGTGGTGCCCTTACCCACGGTGAGATCGAGGCGGAAATCTTCCATCGCCGGATAGAGGATTTCCTCGGCCACCCGGTTCAGCCGGTGGATCTCATCGATGAACAGCAGCTCGCCCGGCTGCAGGTTCACCAGCAGACCCACAATGTCGCGGGGGCGCTCCAGGGCCGGGGCGCTGGTGATGCGGCAGCGCACACCGAGCTCCTCGGCCAGCACTAGGGCCATGGTGGTTTTGCCCAGGCCGGGGGGGCCATAGAGCAGCACGTGATCAAGCGCTTCACCCCGGGCGCGGGTGGCCTCCACGGCGATGCCCAGCACCTGCTTCAGCTCGCTCTGGCCGATGTAATCCGCCAATCGCTTGGGCCGCAGCGAATCCTCCCGCGGCTGCACCTCCGCCGCCTCATCGGGAGCCGCCTCTGCATCCACCAACCGCTGGCTCGCCCCGCCAGCCCGCCCTTGTTGGTCCTCAGGGTCGGCTACGCCAGCGCCGGACGCGTCGCGCCCGCGGCGTCCAAGCGGCGCAGCCGACCCTGAGGAAACAATCGCCATGAGCCGAGGGTACCGGCCCCTGCCTAGGGTCGGGAGCAGGCATAGATGCAGCGGGGCGCGGAGATTCGATGGCCAAGGGCGGCACCAAGAAGCTCGCGGCCAAGGCGAAACGGGATGCCGCCAACCGACTGCTGGCCGATAACCGCTTCGCGCGCCATCAATACGAAATCCTTGAAACCCTCGAGTGCGGCATGGAGCTGCTGGGCACCGAGGTGAAGTCGATCCGGGCGGGCCAGGTGAACCTGCGCGATGGCTTCTGCCTGATCCGCAACGGCGAGCTGCAGCTGCACAACGTGCACATCTCGCCCCACAGCCACGCCGGCCGCTTCTTCAATCACGACCCGCTGCGGGTGCGCAAACTCCTCGCCCACCGCCGCGAGATCGACAAACTACGCGGTGCCCTCGATCAGAAGGGCCTCACTCTGGTGCCGCTGAACCTGCACCTCAAGGGCTCCTGGATCAAGATCACGATTGGCGTTGGCAAGGGCCGCAAGCTCCACGACAAGCGTCAGGAGGAGCGGCGCAAACAAGACGCCAAGGAAACCCGGGCCGCCATCGCCCGGATCTGAGCCTCAGTTGGCCGGGCTGGGCACGGGCGGCGGCGGAGCCACGGGCACACCGGAAGGAGCATCAGGGGCCACAGGAGTGGCGGGCACGTCCGGTTCTGCGGGTACGGGCACAGGAGCGGGAGGATCAGCCCGCAGCGACAGGGTGATCAGGCCAGGGGCCACACCTTCGTTGGTCACGAGCAACTGCACCGGCGAGCTCTTCTGGGCGCCGAGGCTCACCACCCGCAGCGGGCCCTTGGCATCGAGCAGATCGCCGCTGGCGCCGAACACGCTCATCTGCATCAACGGGGAGCCGTTCACCCCCAGCACCAGCCGATACCCCACGGGCAGGCGAATCGGGAACAGGCGGGCGCCGCCGGCCTCCACCTGGGCGGTGAGCACCCGGGTTTCCAGGGGCTGGGCCGCGATCGCCTCGATCTGCACGTTGGCCAGGCTCTGCTCGGCGGCGGCGTACCAGAGCTGGCGGAAGGGTTCGGCCGGAATATCAGCACCGGGGCGGCCCGGCAGCAGGTTCTGGGCGCTGCCCGACACCAGCTGGCGCAGCACCCGGGGGCTCAGGCCCTGGTTCACCAGCGACTGCTGGCGGCGCTGCCAGTCGCCCTCGCTGTAGCTGCCCAGGCGGCGGCGGATATCGAGCGGCAGCTGCTCCACCCGCGCCAGCCACTCCTCGGCCAGCTCGTTCCACACCTTGCGCAGCGGCGCGTCGTCGGCCGAGTCGGTGGGCAGGCGACCGCCCCGCTCGGGGAACTGGGCCAGCAGGCTGGCGTCCACGAGCTTGAGGAACCAGGCCCGATCCACCTGCATCGCCCGCAGGCGATTGAGCAGCTGCTGGCGCTGATCCACCTCGGCTGGCGGCAGGCTGCTGGGCAGCTGCAAGGCCGATTCGTTGGTGGGCAGGCCGGGCTTGCCGCGGCTCAGCCACCACCAACCCAGGGCGGTGCCCACCACGGCCGAGAGCACCAGGGCAATCACTACCGGCCAGAGGCCACCTTCCGCCGCTTCCTCCCGTTCATCGGCGCGGCTGCGGGGCAGGGGCGCGGCGGCCTTGGCGGCAGCTGGGGGGGCGGCCACGTCCGGGAGCGGGGGCTCGGGGGCTGGGGCCACCGGAGCAGCAACCGGCTCGGGGGCTGGTGTCGGCGCGGGGGTGGGAGCCGGAGGCGGCACCAGGGCCAGGGTGCGATCGGCGCGGGGAACCGGACCGGTGCTATCGGGCATGGCGAGGGCCTGGGCCGCGCTCAGGGCCTGGGCGGCCGCAGGGAAACGCTGGGCCCCATCCATGCCCAGGAGCCGAGCCAGAAACGCCTGCAGCTGGGGCTCGTTGCCCAGGGCCGCCGGCCAGCGCCACTGCAGGCTCACCGGATCCAGGAGCTTCTCGGGCGGATCCCCGGCGAGCAGCACCAGGGCCGTGACCCCCAGGGAATACAGGTCCATCCAGGGCTGGGGCTCCGCGCCCTGCGCCAGCTCCGTTGGGGCGTAGCCAGGCGTGGCGCACGCGGAGCCGCACACCAGGCCGAAATCGAGCAGCACCGGCAGGCCATCGCTGTCGCGGCGCAGC
>CAIOXF010000270.1 GCA_903862155.1 uncultured cyanobacterium
CGAGCGCTCACCATCCACGGCGCACCGGTGTTCGTAGGCCGCACGGGCTACACGGGCGAAGACGGCTTCGAGCTGCTGCTGGATGCCGAGGCCGGCGTGGCCCTGTGGCAGCAGCTGCTGGCCGAGGGTGTGGCGCCATGCGGCCTCGGTGCCCGCGACACCCTGCGCCTGGAGGCGGCGATGCACCTCTACGGCCATGAGATGGATGAACACACCACCCCCCTGGAGGCCGGGTTGGGCTGGCTGGTGCATCTGGAGATGCCCAAGCCGTTCATCGGCCGCGAGAGGCTCGAGCGGCAGAGCGCCGAAGGCGTGACCCGCCGCTTGGTGGGTCTGAAGCTGCAGGGCCGCGCCATCGCCCGCCACGGCTATCCCGTGCTGCACAACGGCGCCGCCGTGGGGGAGGTCACCAGCGGCACCTGGGCGCCCACGCTGGAGGAGCCGATTGCCCTGGCCTACGTGCCAACGGCCCTGGCCAAGCTCGGCACCGAACTGGCGGTAGAGATCCGCGGCAAGGCCGAGCCGGCCCATGTGGTGAAGCGGCCCTTCTACCGGCGCTGAAACTGCATCACCAGAACGCCGTGGGAAAATCTCCGATTCGTTTCGGTTTCCCCCATGCGCAGCCACGGGTGCGGCGATCTGCGCGCTGAGGCCGCCGGTCAGGCGGTTGAGATCTGCGGCTGGGTGGACCGACGCCGCGACCACGGCGGCGTGATCTTCATCGACCTGCGCGACCGCAGCGGCACCGTGCAGATCACCGTGGACCCCGACCTGGGCGCCGAGGCCTTCGGGGTGGCCGAGCACCTGCGCCACGAAACCGTGATCCAGGTGGCGGGCAAGGTGCGCGAGCGCCCGGCCGAATCGATCAACGACAAGCTGGCCACCGGCCGGGTGGAAGTGCTGGCCAGCACCATCACCGTGCTCAACAGCGTGAAGGGCAACCTGCCGTTCCCGGTGTCGGTGCACGACGAGGAGAACACCCGCGAGGAACTGCGGCTGCGTCACCGCTATCTGGATCTGCGCCGCGAGCGCATGAACGGCAACCTGCGCCTGCGTGCCCAAACCATCCAGGCCGCCCGCCGCTTCCTCGAAGACCAGGGCTTCATCGAGGTGGAAACGCCGGTGCTCACCCGCTCCACTCCGGAAGGCGCTCGCGACTACCTGGTGCCCTCCCGCGTCTGCGGCGGTGAGTGGTTCGCCCTGCCCCAGTCGCCCCAACTGTTCAAGCAGCTGCTGATGGTGGGCGGCATCGAGCGCTACTACCAAGTGGCGCGCTGCTTCCGCGACGAAGACCTGCGCGCCGACCGCCAGCCGGAATTCACCCAGCTGGACATGGAGATGAGCTTCATGGATCAGGAGCAGATCCTGGAGCTCAACGAGGCCCTGATCGCCACCATCTGGACAACCGTGAAGGGTGTGGAGCTGCCCCGCCCCTTCCCGCGCCTCACCTGGCATGAGGCCATGGAGCGCTACGGCACCGACCGCCCCGACACCCGCTACGGCATGGAGCTGGTGAACGTGTCCGACATCGTGAAGGACATGGGCTTCAAGGTGTTCAGTGGCGCCGTGGCCTCCGGTGGTGCGGTGAAGTGCATCGCCGTGCCCGGCGGCAACGAGGCCCTCAGCAACGTGCGGATCAAGCCCGGCGGTGATGTGTTCAGCGAGGCCCAGGCGGCCGGTGCCGGCGGCCTGGCCTTCATCCGCGTGCGTGAGGGCGGTGAGATCGACACCATCGGCGCCATCAAAGACAACCTCTCCGAGGAGAACAAGGCCGAGCTGCTGAAGCGCACCGGCGCGGAGCCCGGCACCCTGCTGCTGTTCGGCGCCGGCGACACCGCCACGGTGAACAAGGCCCTGGATCGGGTGCGTCAGTTCCTGGCCCGTGAGCTGGGCCTGGTGAAGCCCGACCGCGAGAACGACACCTGGAACTTCCTCTGGGTGGTGGACTTCCCGATGTTCGAGTTCAACGCCGACGAGAACCGCCTCGAGGCGCTGCACCACCCCTTCTGCGCCCCCAACACCGACGATCTCGGCACCGATTCAGCCGCCTGGGCCGACACCCTGCCCACCGCCCGCGCCCAGGCCTACGACCTGGTGCTCAACGGCCTGGAGCTGGGCGGCGGCTCGCTGCGCATCCACGACTCGTCCCTGCAGCGCCAGGTGCTGCAAACCATCGGCCTGCCCCTGGAGGAAGCCAACCAGCAGTTCGGCTTCCTGATGGAAGCCCTCGACATGGGCGCCCCGCCCCACGGCGGCCTGGCCTTCGGTGTGGATCGGATGGTGATGCTGCTGGCCGGCGAGGAGTCGATCCGCGACACCATTGCTTTCCCGAAAACCCAGCAGGCCCGCTGTCTGATGACCCAGGCCCCTGCCGGCGTGGCACCCAAGCAGCTCGACGAGCTGCATGTGGCCAGCACCTGGGTGGACGACGCCGAAAGCTGAAGCAAAGGCAGGCAAACAACGCTGCGGCAGAGCGGCGGCACAACGCTGCAGGGGGTCCCCCGCGGGACTCCCGTGCCCAGCCCCCTCAGCACCGATCTGGTGCGCCAATACCTCCAGGAGATCGGCCGGGTTCCCCTCCTGGCCGACGACGAAGAACTGCTGCTGGCCCGGGAGGTGCAGCGCTGCCTGGCCGTGGAAGCCCAACGCGGTGATGGCCAATGGGATGGCTGGACGAGCCGCTGCGGATTGAGCGAGGCGGAGCTGCGGCTGGTGCTGCACCACGGTCGTCGGGCCCGCTCGCGCATGATCCAGGCCAACCTGCGCCTGGTGGTGGCGGTGGCCAAGAAGTACCAGGGCCGGGGGGTCGAGCTCCTGGATCTGGTGCAGGAGGGCACCCTCGGGCTGGAGCGCGCCGTGGATCGCTTTGATCCCACGCGGGGCTTCCGGTTCAGCACCTACGCCTTTTGGTGGATCCGGCAAGGCATCACCCGGGCCCTCTCCACCCAGAGCCGCACCATTCGGCTACCGGTGCATGTCATGGACAAGCTGAACCGGATCCGCCGCGCCCAGGCAGCGATGGCCATGCAGCTGGGCCGGATGCCATCGATCGCGGAGATCAGCCGGGAGCTGGAGGTGGAACCCGAATGGATTCGCACCACGCTGGATGCGCTGCGGCCCCCGCTGTCGCTGGAGCGGCGGGTGGGCCGGGAGCGCGACACCGAACTCGGTGAGCTGCTGGAAGACCCCCACAGCAACCTGGACGCCGGGCTGGTGCGCGAGGCACTCCATGCCGATCTGGAGCAGCTCTTGCAACGGCTGAGCGAGCGAGAAGCGGCGGTGATCCGCCAGCGCTTCGGTCTCGACGACGACCAACCCCGCACCCTCACCGAAATCGGCCAGGGGATGCAGATCTCCCGGGAGCGGGTGCGGCAGCTGGAAGCCCGGGCCCTCGGAAAGCTCCGCCAACCCCGAAACCGCTGCCAGGTCCGCGACTACCTCAGCAGCCTCGATCGCTGACCTTGAGAAATCCAAAGGGCCCGGGCCCAGAACCCCAGCACCAGGGCTAAAACGGAGTCACTACGGATAAGCCGCCATGGCCATCACCGCACCCCCGATCGACATCGGCATTCCGGCCGCCCAGCGCGAGCAGATCGCCCAGGGGCTGGGCCGCGTTCTGGCCGACAGCACCGTGCTCTACGCCAAGACCCACGGCTTCCACTGGAACGTGACCGGACCGATGTTCAACACGCTCCATCTGATGTTCATGGAGCAGTACACCGAGCTCTGGACCGCCCTCGATGGGATCGCCGAGCGCATCCGCGCCCTCGGCTTCCCCGCCCCCTACGGCGGCAGCGCTATCGGCGGGCTGAGCTCCATCCAGGAATCTGAGGGCGTGCCCGCCGCCATGGCCATGGTGCGCGAGCTGGTGGAGGGCCACGAGGCCGTGGCCCGCACAATCCGCTCGGTGTTCAGCCTGGCGGATGAGGCCAACGATCAGCCCACCGCCGACCTGCTCACCCAGCGGCTCCAGATCCACGAGAAGACGGCGTGGATGCTCAGAAGCCTCTTGGAGGGTTGATGTGAGTACCTCTCCAGCAGCCGCTGGCGCGACGCTGCTGGAGAGGTACTCACATCAACCAAAGGGCCGGTGGGGGGAGGCTGGCTATGGGAGCTTGTACCTAGGAACCAGCCTGCAGCGGCGCGGGGAAGCCAGAGGCCGGCCTCGCGCCAGCGGGCTGCGCCGACGGCATCCCCACGCCGCTGCAGGCTTCAAGGGCCTTGGTCGCGATTGGTAACTTGAAGGGTCACCCGAGCCGCCATGAGCAAATTCGTCTTTGTCACCGGCGGTGTGGTGTCGAGCATCGGCAAAGGCATCGTGGCCGCCAGCCTGGGCCGCCTGCTCAAAAGCCGGGGCTACAGCGTTTCGATCCTGAAACTGGATCCCTACCTGAACGTGGACCCGGGCACCATGAGCCCGTTCCAGCACGGTGAGGTGTTCGTTACCGAGGACGGCGCTGAGACCGACCTCGACCTGGGCCACTACGAGCGCTTCACCGACACGGCGATGTCACGCCTCAACAGCGTGACCACCGGCTCGATCTACCAGGCGGTGATCAACAAGGAGCGCCGCGGCGACTACAACGGCGGCACCGTGCAGGTGATCCCACACATCACCGGCGAGATCCGCGAACGCATCCACCGGGTGGCCGCCAACACCGGCGCCGATGTGGTGATCACCGAGATCGGCGGCACCGTGGGCGACATCGAGTCGCTGCCGTTTCTGGAGGCCATCCGCGAGTTCCGCGGCGACGTGGGCCGCAACGACGCGGCCTATGTGCACGTGACCCTGCTGCCCTATATCGGCACGTCCGGCGAACTCAAGACCAAGCCCACCCAGCATTCCGTGAAGGAGCTGCGCTCGATCGGCATCCAGCCCGATGTGCTGGTGTGCCGCAGCGACCGCTCCATCACCGACGACCTCAAACGCAAGATCGGTGGCTTCTGCGGCGTGCCCGAGCGGGCCGTGATTCAGGCGCTCGATGCCGACAGCATCTATGCGGTGCCCCTGGCCATGGAGCAGGAGGGGCTCTGCCGCGAAGTGCTCGATGTGCTGCAGCTGCCCCACCACGACACCGACATGGTGAAGTGGTCGGAGCTCGTCACCAAGCTGCGCAACCCCGGCCCGGCGGTGAAGGTGGCGCTGGTGGGCAAGTACGTGCAGCTGAACGACGCCTACCTCTCGGTGGTGGAGGCCCTGCGCCACGCCTGCATCGCCCAGGATGCCTCGCTGGATCTGCACTGGATCTGCGCCGAACAGATCGAGAGCCAGGGTGCGGAAGCCCTGCTGAGCGGCATGGACGCCGTGGTGGTGCCGGGCGGCTTTGGGAACCGGGGTGTCGACGGCAAGGTGGCCGCCATCCGCTGGGCGCGGGAGCAGCGCGTGCCGTTCCTGGGCCTCTGCCTCGGCATGCAGTGCGCCGTGATCGAGTGGGCCCGCAACCAAGCCGGTCTGGCCGGCGCCACCAGCGCCGAGCTGGATCCTGAAACCCCCCATCCGGTGATCCACCTGCTCCCTGAACAGCAGGACGTGGTGGACCTCGGCGGCACGATGCGCCTGGGGGTGTATCCGTGCCGCCTCGCGCCCCATTCCATGGCCCACCGCCTCTACGGCGATGAAGTGGTGTACGAACGCCACCGCCACCGCTACGAGTTCAACAACGCCTACCGCAACCTGTTCCTTGAATCGGGTTACGACATCAGCGGCACCTCCCCCGACGGCCGCCTCGTGGAACTGATCGAACTCAAGAACCACCCGTTCTTCACTGCCTGCCAGTACCACCCCGAATTCCTCTCCCGGCCCGGCAAGCCCCATCCACTGTTCCGGGGGTTGATTGAGGCGGCGCAGGAGCGCCTGCCCCGATCACCACAGGAAGCCATCGATCAGTCCAAGGCGTCTTCGGTCACTGGCCATGGAGCCACAGTCAGTTCTGGCGTTTAACGCCCCCAACGAAGCGCTGTCAGCAACCCATCTGCCCGTTGTTGAAAACTTCCACTCCCTTCAAGGGGAGGGAATCCACGCCGGCCGCAGCGCCTTCTTCATCCGGCTGGGGGGCTGCACGGTGGGTTGCAGCTGGTGCGACACCAAGCACTCCTGGCCAGCAGCAGTCCATCCCCCATGGAGCGTTGGTGAGCTTGCTGAGGAGGCCGCCCACGCCGTGGCCGCCGGAGCCGCTTTCGTGGTGATCACCGGAGGCGAGCCGCTCCACCACCAGCTCGATGCGCTGTGCCAAGGACTGCGCAACCAGATCACCGCCAACCAAGGCACCACAGTTCCGCTTCACCTGGAAACCAGCGGTGTGGATCCGTTGAGCGGCACGTTCGACTGGATCACCCTCTCGCCCAAGCGGCACCAGCCACCCACCACCGAACTCCTTGCTGCCTGCAATGAGCTCAAGGTGGTAGTGCATGGTCGGGAAGACCTGGTCTTCGCACAGGCCATGGGCAAAGCAGCCATGGAGTTGCGCCCAGCCACCTCAGAGCAGAGCCCCGCGCTGCTGCTCCAACCCGGCCACAACTGCCCGGAGGGCCAGCAGCTGGCCATCGATTTTGTGAAGGCTCACCCGCAGTGGCGCCTCAGCCTGCAGACCCACAAGCTGCTGGGGGTGCGCTGAGGCTCAAGGCACCAACCGCGCCGACGCACTCCCCTTCTCCGCCTTCCAGATCCGCCAACGCAGCTCCAGGGGGGCGGGAGCATCCACCACGATCGGGATACTGGCGTTGTAGGGCACCACGTAGGGCTTGCCGGCCATCGGCACGAACTTGGAGGTGCGCTGCTGGCCTGGACAGGCCATCCGGGTGGAGATCAGGGGGCTCACATGGGTGACTCTGTAGAGCGCTCCCTTGCCGTCCGGCAGCCGTTCGGGACGGATGCGGGCGCTGAAACTGTGCTGGTTGCAGTCCACCAGAGCGGTCTGGCCCACCATCAGTTGCACGCGCCAGTCGTTGGGGTTGGGGGAGATGGTGGAATCGCTGGTGGGGGGCAACACCCCGGGCAACTGGATCACCCAGCGGCGATCACCGGCTGCCGGCTTGGGGTAGCCGCTGAGGTCGAGGCGGGGGATGGCGCTGGCTCCAACCACCGGCAGCAACAGCAGGGCTCCCGCCAGCAAACCCGTTCGCAACACCACAGCAACACCCATCATCTGGCGGCATCTTGGCGGTGAACCGCAGGGGCGTCAGCCATCTGCCAACCTCCCCTCCATGAGCAGCGCGTCACTTCCGGCAGCCCTGGCATCGGGCCAGCAACCCCTGGCCGTGGCGCTGTTGTCGGGCGGGCTGGATTCCGCCACTGCCGCCGCCCTCGCCATCGAAACCGGTTACCGGGTGATCGGCCTCTCCTTTGATTACGGCCAGCGCCATCGCCGCGAACTCGCGGCCGCCGCGGCCGTGGCCGAGGCGCTGCAACTGGCCGAACACCACACCATCAGCGTGAACCTCGCAGCCTGGGGCGGCTCAGCCCTCACCGATGCCGCCATTGCCGTGCCCACCGGCGGAGTAGAAGCTGGCGTGATCCCCAGCACCTACGTGCCGGGCCGCAACACCGTGTTCATCGCCCTTGGGCTGAGCCTGGCGGAAGCCCGGGGTGCCCAGAAGCTGGTGCTGGGGGTGAATGCCGTGGACTACTCCGGCTACCCCGATTGCCGGCCCGACTACCTGGCCGCCTTCCAGACCCTGGCCGACCTGGCCACCAAGGCCGGCCGCGAAGGCCATGGGCCCCAGCTCTGGGCGCCGCTGGTGGCGTGGAGCAAAACCGAGATCGTGCGCCAGGCCCTGCGCCTGAACGTGCCGATCGCCACCACCTGGAGCTGCTACTCGGGCGGCGAGCAGCCCTGCGGCGTGTGCGACAGCTGCCGCATCCGCGACGCCGCCCTGATCGAGGCAGGTCGGGCGGATCTGGCCAGCGCGGGATGAACGGCCGCTGGCGGCAGCTGGAGCTCCCCTGGCGCGCACCCTGGCTTGTGGTGCAGGTACTGGTTCGGGAGTTCGGCCGCGAAGGGCTGGTGTGGCTGGATGGCAGCGGCAGCGCGCTGGCGGGGATCAGCCGCATCGGGGTGGCTCCGAGGGAGCACGTGGTGTGCCGGGGTTTGCCGGGGGAGGTGGATGCGCAGGATCCCTTTGCTGCGCTCGCGGAGATCGCCGCCTCAAACGGCCACTGGATGGGCTGGTTGGCCTACGAGGCCGGCGCCTGGGTGGAACCCGCCAGCCACTGGCAACCACCCACCATGGCCACCCTCTGGGCAGCGCAGCACGACCCGGTGCTGGCCATCGACACCAACGCCCAGCAGCTCTGGCTGGAGGGCCGCGATGCGGCGGCCATGGAGGCGATGGCGGCCGTGATTCGCGCCGTTCCCGATGGGGCCA
>CAIOXF010000271.1 GCA_903862155.1 uncultured cyanobacterium
CCTCCACGGGCATGGTGTCGGCCGACACGCTGGCCACCCGCGCCGGCAGCACACCGAATTCGGCCGTGGGGCAGGCCGACACCTTCAAGGTGGCCTTCTGGCCGGGGCGCACCTGGCTGATGCGATCAGCAGGCACCTGCAAATTCACCTCAAACCGGCTGGTGAGCGGGGCCAGTACGGCGATCACCTCCCCCGGCCTGAGCACCTGGCCGGCATGACGCAAGGTGGTGTTGAGCACCGAGCCACTGATCGGGGCACGCACGCTGGCCAGATCAATGCCGCGCTGCACCTGCTGGAGCCGGGCCCGGCGCTGGGCCACTTGCTTGCGGAGCTCATCGGCCGATGTGCGGGCCTGGGAGGCGCTCTGGCGCAGGCGAGCCAGCTCATTCATCCCCCGGGCCCGCTGCTCCGACACCCCCTGCAGGGCCTTGAGCACCTCCGACTGGCTCACGATCTGGCGGGCCTGCTTCTCTTCCACCAAGCTGCGCGGCACCGCCCCGATCTCCTGCAGAGACCGGTAGCGGCTGAGCTCACTGCGATCGAACGCCAGGGTGGCCCGCGCCTGCTCCACACCGCGGCGCGACGACTCGGTGAGGGAGGCGCTCAAGCGCTCCAATGCCTGGGCCTGGGCCGCCAGCGAACTCTGTTCATCCCGGGCCTGAGCCGCCTGGCCCTCCAGGGTGGCCAGCTCCTCCTTCAGCTGCAGGCGCTCCGCCAGTAGAGGACGGGCATCAAACACCGCCAGCAACTGGCCAGCCCGCACCACCTGGTTCGGACGGAGCAACACCTGCTGCACCGTGCCGCCCTGCTCGCTCTGCACCCGGGTGTTCTCCCCACTGGGACGGACCACCCCGGGGGCCTTCACGGTTTCGCGCATGGGCCAGATGGCCACGGCCAACCCGCCGAGGGTGAGCACCAGAAGCAACTGGCGGCCCAGGGCCGAGGCCCACGGACCCGGACCGGGCAGAAAGTCGTCGGAGCTGACGCCCATCAGGGTGGGCGGGAGCACGGGTTGCGGTGGATGGGCCAGGGCGTTGGGACCGCCGGGCACCGGCAGATCGGAATGGGGGTGGCTCATCAGGCAGCTTGGAGATAGGGCGCAACCTGCAGGTGGTCGCGAAGGTCACGGGGATGGCTCTGCTGACGCACGGCCCCCTGCTCCATAAAGACGATCCAGTCGGCGCGGAGGATCACCGAGGGGCGGTGGCTCACGAGGATGGTGGTGCGGCCACGGCGATGGGCGAGCAGACGATCCATCACCCGCGCCTCCAGCACCGGATCCAGAGCCGAGGTGGACTCGTCGAGCAGAAGCACCGGAGGATCGCTGGCAAGGGCCCGGGCCAGGGCCAATCGCTGCCGCTGGCCGCCGGAAAGGTTGGCGCCAAATTCCCCAAGAATCGTGCCGTAGCCATCGGGAAGCGCACGGATGAATTCATCGGCGTAGGTGAGCCGGCAGAGCTCCACCACCCGCTCGTAGCTGAGCTCGGGATAGGCGAACACAAAGTTCTCGAAGATCGAGCGGTTGAGGAAGGTGTCCTCCTGGGGGAGCAGCACCACCTGCCGCCGCAGGCAGTCGAGACTGAGGTCGCGAGAGCTAAAAGGACCGTAATGAATCGTGCCCTGCTGTAGTGGGTACAAGCCAGCAATGAGCTTGCTGAGTGTGCTCTTGCCGCAACCGGATTCACCAATCAAGGCAGTGGTGAGACCACCGGGGATCCGAAGATCCAGATGCTCCATCAGGGCACAGCGACCCGGGTGGTGAAATGAGATGTCGCTGCAATTGATATCCGCATCGGCCGGGATCAGGGCCTGCTGGGCACCGCGCACCACACTGGTTTCATCCGGATGCTGGAGGGCATCATCAAGCCTGGCCATCACCACCCGGGAGGTGATCAGTTCCTGGCTGAGGCCACCAAGGGCAGCAAGAAAGGCGAGCACATTGGCGCCCATGCCGTTAAACGCCAGTAGCTGACCAATGCTGAGCTGCTGGCTCAGCACAAACGAACTGCCATACCAAAGCAACACCACACTGGTGACATTGCCGAGGAAACCTGAAGCTGTGCTGGCCTTCAGATCCAGCAGACCCACGCTCCAGGCAAGTCTCGCCAGACGGCCCTCATTGCGCTGGAATTCCTGCCAGGCTTGCGGGCTGGCCTGGGTGGTCTTGAGCAACGCTTGGCCGCGAAACAGTTCCACCAGGAAGCCCTGGTTCTCCGCAGACTGCACCAGCAACCCCTGGGTGCGGCGATGCAGGGTGGGCAACACAGCAAGCTGGCAAGCAATCACCAGCACGTATCCGAGCAGGGCCGCCAGGGTGAGAGGCCCGCTGTAGAGAGCCATCCACACCAACGAAATCACAGCGATGCAGAACTGCCCGGGCAAGCCGAGGGCGAGATTGGCAATGAGTTCGTTGAGCTTCTGGATATCATCCAGACGGCTCACCACCTCGCCACTACGCCGGCTCTCGAAGTAAGTGAGCGGCAAGCGCAACAGGTGCTGGCCGTAGTGAAGCACCATCTGCAACTGCAACTTCTGGCCGAAGTGGCCCACCAGCACCCCCTGTAGCAAGTTGAGCAGGGCGCGCAACAGAAACAAGGCAAGGATGCCGATGGCCAGGGTGCGCAACATCTCGCCATCGCCGCGCACCAGCACGTCGTCGGTGAGGATCTGCATCAGCAAGGGCATACCCAGGGCGAGCACCCCGATTGCCAGGTTCAGCGCCAAGGCCTTGAGCAAGAGTTTGCGGAAAGGCATCACAAACGGCACGAAAGCCGCCAAACCCTGTCCCGCTCGCCAGCCCTCCCTGGCCCCATCCACAGCGGGGAACCGCTGGGGGTCGGGTTCCAGCAGCAGCAACACGCCATTGCTCCAGTTCGCTGCGAATGCATCGCGGCTGAGCAACCGCAATCCCACCGCAGGATCAGCCACGAGCAGCTGATCCCCTCGCCAACCATGCAGCACCACCCAATGGCAGCCCTGCCAATGGCAGATCACCGGCAGGGGCAGGGAGGCGAGATCGTCGAGCAGGGCCGCATCCGCTTTGGCGGCTCGGGCATGGAAGCCAAGGCTTTCCGCACCACGCTTGAGGCCCAGCAACGTGGTGCCCTGGGATGAGGTGCCCACGCGATGGCGAACCAACGGGAGCGGCAGTCGCTCCCCATGGCTCTGGCACACCGTGGCCAGGCAGGCAGCTCCACAATCCTCCTCGTCGTACTGACGAACGCAGGGATCAGTGGGTAACCGCTCACTCAAACCGGGCAGCTGGCGCAGCCAGCCAGGGAGGCTGGATGCATCCAGCCATTGGGTTACGGCCATCGGCGAGAACTCAGGCGCTCACGGAGAGATCGAGACCGTTCAGCTGATTGTTCACAACCGAACCACCATTCAGGACGATATTGAAGGCCAGATTGATCTGATTCACGGAGGTCTCTATGGTTGAGGAGCCACCAAATCGAGCCCCGGTGCGACCAAGCCCACCCCCAGCACTCAACCCCAACAATCCTCGCAGCAACATCGCGATCGGCGCCTGCCGACGGGCCGCAAGCTGAGAACGATGCCCACCGCGAACAGATTCAGCCTGCCGTTCTTCAAGAAGTTCCATAGTCGTAAACAGTGGTGATACCAGTGAAAGACAACGAAAAAGCCTGAGTCGCAAGACTCAGGCACAGCCAAAAATCAGAAAGAAAGATTGGCCAGATACGTGGAGAGTCCAAGAGCCGAGAACTGGGCCAGGCCCGAAGTACCCGCACCAAAGACACCAAGACCAATACTGGTGCCATTAGTTCCCTGAAGCCCCGTAACCACAGCCGGTGAAATAGCGATCGTGGGGCTCACAACAATGCGAAAGCCACCAGTGAGCACCTGGGTCTCGTCGTCACACAAGAGTTGCATGGGAATCCAGCAGAAAGGTTGAACAAAAGGGGGCCTGAGAACCAGACCCCATTAGGCAAAGCTCAGCCGAGAACGCTGGCAATACTGGAAGCGTTACCCTGAAGGCTTTGGGCAGCGCCGAAGCCAGCCAGAACACCCAGGCCAAGGTTGTTCACCTTGTTGTCCTGGCCGAGGGCCGTGTAACCGGAACTGAACTTGGCGAAGCGGATGCTGGTGTAGCTCCAGCCACCTGTAACCAGTTCGGCCGTCTCATCGGCGAAATAAGAAAGGTTAGCCATGGAAAGATTAGAAAGAAGGTGGAATTGAGGCTCAGAGCGCAAAGGTTGCGATCTCAGAGATGTTCATCTGCTCGCTGGTGGCAATACCAGCACCGAACAGAACTCCCAAGCCAAGGTTGTTGGCAGTATTGGTCTGCCCCACCTTGGTGCTCACAGACTTGAGGCTGACACTGGAAAATTTGAATGTCGAGCCCCAGCCACCATTGATGTGCTCGGATTCCAGATCAGCCAGCATCATGATGTTGGACATGGAATGAATCTCCAGATAAGAAGCAGGCATCGATCGATGCCATCCCCGTCGTAGCCATGCACTGGAACGCGATCGTGCAAGATCAGCAGGAGTGCAGCGGCACTGCCTCATCGCGTCACTGCTGTGGGAAGGTGGCAGAGCGAAAGGAGCCACCCCAACTGAGAGAAAAGGCAACAGCACGACCTGTGCCGTCCACATTCGTGAGGTTGGCCCCAGACAGCGAGGCGTAGAGCGGGGTGCCGCGCAACGGCACATAGGAAAGCGATGCATTCATCCCCTTGCCGGCCCAACCCACACTGAGCCCAAGATTGGGCGACAACTCAACCCCTACAGAAGCGATGGCACCATCACTGATCAGATTCACAGCGTCAATGCGCTGAAACCGTCCACTGCCACCGCCAAGATTGATCTGCATGGTCTGGCGAAACTCCCCATTACGGGGTCGCAGCGGCCAGGCTGCCGTAATAACACCGTAGGGAGAGCCTCCGGGTTTCGGCCAGTTGCCATAGGAAGCGACCCCGAGCCAACCGCCGCCAAGATGAAGGGTGAAATTGGGGGCACTCACCAGCTGACGTCCTAGACGAATATCCAGAGTTCCTCCGTTGGCGGGGTTGCTCAGACTTTCCTGGTTGTAATCGAGCTCAATAGCGACAGACCTACGGGCACTTCCAAAACCGACGCCCACATTCAAAGAGCCATCGCTGGTGAAGGCTCCCTGACGGTTGCCGTCTTCATAGGCATAGATCGACGATGACACAAAGTAGTTACCCCATTCGGCAACAAAAGCCGAAGGTATCTGGGTGGGGTTGAGGTTCGGGGGTTTGTAAGGCGCGGGCGTGGGCTCGGCGACACCGGGAACGGGAGCTTGAATCATCAGCCACAGGGCAAGTAGAGATCGGCGCATCTGCTCAAGCCTCCACGCACGACGAACCGTGGCGCGGTTCTAAAGGCAGGGCTTGCTTCAACCAACGGAGTGCCGGGGGGCTGAGGGCCCAATCTTCGTGCCCCGTTGGCAGCGGCATCCAGCGAGGTTGGGGCGCCTGGAAGTAAATAAACCCACAGACATCTGGATAACGCGGCAACGCAGCCAATGCCTCACGGATCCAGCGCTGTTGATCGTCAGCAGAGCCACTGACTCCAGCTTCTGCAATAAGCAAAGGCCGAGCGAAGCGCTGGCCAAGCCAACGTTTCCGATCGAGCTGCTGAACAAACGATTCCAAGCTCCCATTGGGTGACCATGCCCGGCTGGCATAAATGGAAACCCCGATGAGATCCACGTAGGCACCACCAGGCCAGTAGTGATGAGCATTCGATTCACCGGCAGGCGACCACACCCAACGCAGATTGCTTGGGCGTTCAACGGCAATCCGCCTGAAGACATAGCGATAGAGACGGATATAGCGGTCGGGATCGGCATAAGCCCATGGATATTGGCGAGGCTTATCCATTTCATGGGCAAAGCGAAGCAGCACAACTCCGCGGTGGGCTGCGAGTGTGCGACCAATCCCATCAATGACATGGTCATAACGACCAGAGAGAACCTGGCTGAGCAACGCATTGCTGCTAGCACGCGGCTCAGTACCGGGAAAAGGCTCGAGCGTGAGCAAGGGCACACGCCGGCGCAATTGAGCTTGGTGCAAAAACGAGCGGAGCTGGGTTAGAAGCTGAGGATCACTCCAGTTAATGAAGGTGGTCTCAATCCCAAACTCACCAGGCTGGACCTGGGAAGGCTCATATTCATACAGGCCGACCACAGGTGATCGAAGGGGTTGAGATGTGCGGTAACTGAGCAGCACAAGCAGGGCCGAGGAGGCGGCCGAAACCGCCACCAGGGCCAACGCGGCCAAGGGACGCATGGAATCAGGGGAAAAGGATCAAAGAAGCGGCTGTGTGCTGAAAAGGCACAGCCAGGAGGGGCCACTGCCACCAGGTGCAGCAAACAGTGATGGCGAATGCCGCGCCAGCCAATGCAAGATGGGGCCAATGGCCAGGGAATGCACTGCGGATCTGTCGATGACTGAGCCATGCCACGGCGATGGCAGTGATGGCGAATAGGGCTGTCGCCATGAGTGTGAGAAGGAGATAGCCCGTAGCGAGTCGCGTACGGTCGGCGAGCAGTAGTGATGCAGCCACCCCGACAGCAACGGCAGTGATGTAGGGCAGCAGAAAGCGCAACGGCAAAGGTGCCTGGGCAGCATGCTTTCGGGTGACGCGAAAAGCATGGGGGCGAGGTCGGATCCATTGACTGATCGCGACCACCACTCCAGCCAAAATCCAAGGACCCCGACTGAGTTCAAACAAAGATTGCTCCCACGAGAGCTGGGGAGCAGAAGCAGGACGCAGCAACCCATAGCTCCGTAGATGAATAATCGGCAGCACCGTAAGAACCATCTGTAGAGTGCTGAACAGAAGGAACAGCGGGTAGCTCACCCGCATCCAGGGGAGGTCGAGTAGCAAGGCCGTAGCGGGCAATGCGAGCCCCAACATGCTGAGACCTCCACGCAACGGGTAGAAGGCTTCGGCGTATAAGAACTGGAGCCGTAGATGAAGGGGGAGATTACCGATGCAATCTGGGAGATGGCGTAGGAGGACAGTGGTCAGACTGCGAGACCACTGAAACTCCTGGACCATCGCATCCTCAAAAGTCTCCGGGCCCAGGCCGTAGCAGATTGCTCGATGGGCAAAAGCTCCATGCCAACCCTTCGCATTCATCAGCAGGGTGGTGGAATGGTCCTCTGCAAGCTCAGGCCCTAGCCCTCCAATCTGCTGCAGGGCCGGACAGCGAATGGCATAGTGACTACCAATACACAATGGCGCCCAGCCACCGTTCAGCCCAAGCTGCATCGGACCATGCAGGATCGATTCAGCAAACAATCGGCCCCGTGCCACCCAACTTCTGTGGGCATTGGCATTGCAAATCGAAGGCGCCGCTACGTAGCCGATGTTCGGATCATGGAACGGCTGAAGCATCGCGGTGAGATAGCCAGGCTGAGGCACATGGTCGGCATCAAGCTGCACAACAACGTCGTAGTTGCCATAGCCGTAGTGGTCATAGAAAAATGCAAGGTTTCCTTCCTTGCATCGCGTGCGGCGCGGCCATTCCTCACGGTGGTACTCGGGCACCCCGGCCCGGGTGGACAGCCGCACAGCATGACTGTCACACCAGGCACGCACTGATTCGGTGGGCTGCTCATCAGCCAGCCAGGTGTCGTGGGGTGGCTCTTGACAGAGCATGGCCTCCAACGTGGGACGCACCACCTCCCACGGCTCAGATGGAGCCTTGGTGACAACCATTGCCACCTTCAATCCTGAGGGAATCGGGACGTCGTGCCGTACCTGCCGCATCCGAAGGAACAGGTAGAAAGGCCAGGCCGGAATCCCGGTGACATACAGCAGCAGGAGAAGATTGAAGAGGGTGCCAGGCACGCTCACCCAAACCGATGGCTGCAAAGCCCAATACCAAAAGGCCAACGTGCCAATGGCCCACAACACCACCAGGATCAACAGAATCCTGTGGGCCGACTGCGGGAGAGCCGGCTCCCAAAGGTTGGAGGCACTCATCGCACACCCACCGCGCCTCTACGCATGCGCTCAATGCAGTGCACAACCTGCCGCACCGAATGGCCAACACCAGTGCCAAAGTTGAGGTCGGTGGTCTCACCTCCCGCGATGAGGTCGTCGAGCGCATCTATGGGGGCAGCAGCGAGGTCACGGACATGCACTAAGTCACGGATAGCTGTGCCATCGGGTGTATCAAAGTCGTCACCATGGATGAAGAATGGAGATCCCGCCTCGGCGGCTTGAATTGCTGAGGGAATCGGGGGATCAGCGCCAGCCGCATTGAAATAACGCAGGATCACCGCACCGAAATGGTGTTGGTGGGAGAGATCGGCCACCATCCACTCCATGGACAGCTTGCAACGTCCATAGGGGCTGATCCGACATCGCGCCGTGGTTTCACGAATGGGCAACTGAGTCGGCGTTCCATAGGCCGCGCACGTCGACGAGAAAACCAAAGCAGGAGGTGTCTCTGGTCGATAGGCGATCGCCTCCTCGAGAAGGGTCAGTCCATTGGCGGTGTTGCTGCGGTAGTAGCGGTCTGGAACCTCCGTGGATTCACCCACAAAGGCCAAGGCCGCAAAGTGAAGGATCGCGTCGATCTGATAGTCATGAAGAACCGGGCGCAGTAAGGCACGGTCTGCCAGGTTGCCGCGCACAAAAGGCACAGCATGGGGCTGAACCAACTCAGCAAAGCCACGCGTGAGGTTGTCGAACACCACGGGGTGATGACCAGCCCGCTTGAGCAGGGCGAGAACGTGAGATCCCACATATCCAGCACTACCTGTTACAAGAACATGGGCCATCAGTGAGGGCCTCCACGTCCGATCTGCCAGGTCTCCAGACCATGGGCTTCCGCTTCAGCGAGATTGGTCCCTCGTCGGGCATCAAAGACCCAAGCGGGCCGGCGCATCCGCGACGCCAACGCAGCCCAATCAAGTTCTCGGTACTGGGCCCAGTCGGTAAGAATGAGCACCGCGTCTGCATCATCACAGGCACTGAAAACAGATTCGGCTCGCTCAAACCAGCCAGCTGTCGGCACACCATCGGCGTCGACCACCAACAAGGCCTCCATATCCGCGAAGCTCACCCGGGGGTCGTGAATCCTGAGGGTGGCACCGTCATGGAGAAGATCACGACAGATGGCAATCGCCGGACTCTCACGTGTGTCGTTGGTATCCGCCTTAAACGCAAAGCCCAGAACGGCAATGCGCTTATCACGCAAAGTACCAAACAGTGCCTGGACGATCATCTGGGAAATGCGTCGCTGCGACCAGGCATTAAGTTCAAGTACAGCGCGCCAGTAACTGGCCACCTCGTACAATCCGTAGTGATCAGCCAGATAAATGAGGTTGAGGATGTCTTTGCGAAAACAACTGCCACCGAAACCAGGCCCAGGGCGAAGAAACTCAGAACCAATACGTCGGTCGGATCCAATCGCGTGACTCACCTCCTCCACATCCGCACCACTGGCCTCACACAGGCCAGCAATCGAGTTAATGGAGGAGATACGTTGGGCCAAAAATGCATTGGCCGTTAGTTTGGCGAGTTCAGCCGACCAGAGATTGGTCGTAATGATCCGGCTGGGATGCACCCAATTGGCGTAGATGCCGGTGAGCTCAGCCACAGCCTGGCCACAGGCGCCACCAACCAATACCCGGTCGGGGTTACAGAGATCATCAATGGCGGTTCCTTCCGCCATGAATTCGGGGTTAGACAGAATCTCAAAATGATTGCCGCAACCCTGGCTGAGGATCTTCCTCAGAACATCGGCAGTTCGAACCGGAAGGGTGGAACGCTCAACAACAATCGTGCTTCCACACGCACTCGTGGCTATCTGGCGAGCAGCCTGCTCGACAAAGGTGAGATCTGCAGCGGCACCAGCCCCATGACCGCGATGCTTTGTGGGCGTATTGACGGTGAGGAATACCATGTCGGCGCGCTGGATTGCCGTGGCGACATCGGTAGAGAACGAAAGGTTGCGGCCACGTACACGGTCGAGCACCTCCTGCAAGCCGGGCTCATAGACAGGAAGGCATTCGGCCTCGAGATTGTTCCAAGCATCGATGCGCTTCTGATCAACATCCACCACCTGGATATCCAGGCCAGGGCAGAAGTCAGCCATGACGGCCATGGATGGGCCTCCCACATAGCCAGCACCCACACAGCAGATTTTGGTTACCATGATTGAGTTACAAAGATCAGTGAAACAACGGTCAAGCCAGCTGCTGAGCCAACTCCACCAGTTGCTTGGAAAGATCTGCGGCAGTGGTTTTTAATCCCTCGTCTAGTGACACTCGAGGCTCCCAACCCAGCTGGGCCTGAGCACGATCAATGACCGGGCAACGGCGCTGGGGATCATCCACAGGCAGGGATTGATGCACCACACCCAAGGCGGGATCAATCAGCTGAATCACGCGTTGGGCAAGATCGGATATCGTGATTTCCTGGGGGTTGCCAAGATTGAAGGGCCCTTCCAGACCACTGTCCATCAGGGCCACAAGTGCATCCACCAGATCATCCACGAAGCAGAAACTGCGGGTTTGCTGGCCTGTGCCATACACGGTGAGTGACTCACCACGGAGCGCCTGGCTGATGAAGTTGGTCACCACCCGACCATCACCGGATGCCATCCGCGGGCCATAGGTGTTAAAGATGCGTGCCACAGCAATCGAAACACCGTGCATTCGTGCATAGTCGAAGCACAGGGTTTCAGCCATGCGCTTACCCTCGTCGTAACAGGCTCGCGGCCCCGTGCAATTCACATGGCCGCGATAGTTCTCTGGTTGTGGCGTAAGCACTGGATCGCCATACACCTCACTGGTCGACGCCAGTAGCAACTGAGCACCACAGCGCCTCGCGAGGCCGAGCATATTCAGCGTGCCCTGCACACAGGTTTTGGCTGTTGCGATGGGATTCCGCTGATACAAGC
>CAIOXF010000272.1 GCA_903862155.1 uncultured cyanobacterium
AGCGCCGCGCTGGTGGATGCGGAGCACACCCCGGCCGCCGAAACCACCTGGCGCAAGCGCTACAAGCCCTCCCCCTCCTTCCTCTCGCTGCACCTGGGCATTGATGCCTCGGTGGTGCCGGAGGGCTTCCACTGCCACCACCTGCTGCTGGAGCGCTGGGAGGAGATGGAGGCCGAGCAGGGCGTGGTGTTCGTGTCGATGCCCACGCTGCTGGATCCCTCGCTGGCGCCAGTGGGGCACCACATCCTGCACACCTTCACGCCCAGCTCCATCGAGCACTGGCGCGATCTGAGCCCCAGTGCCTATGCCGCAAAGAAAGAAGCCGACGCCAACCTTCTGATCCAGCGGCTGGAATCCATCCTCCCCGGGTTGGGCGGCGCCATCCGCCACAAAGAGGTGGGCACCCCGCGCAGCCATCGCCGTTTCCTGGGGCGCATGGGCGGCAGCTACGGACCAATCCCGGCCCTGCGCCTGCCGGGGCTGCTGCCGATGCCGTTCAACCGCACCGGCGTATCGGGCCTCTACTGCGTGGGGGATTCCTGCTTCCCCGGCCAGGGGCTGAACGCTGTGGCTTTCAGCGGCTTCGCCTGCGCCCACCGCATCGGTGCCGATCTGGGCCTCAATCCCTGGGCCCTGCCCGCCTGAGCCACGCTGGCGGGTGGGGCTCCATAGCCTGGGGGCTGCACGGCCGGCAGCCATGAGCGCAGCACCCCTGCCCAGTTCCGAAGACCTGGCGCGTTATCTAGAAGCGCGGGGCGAGCTGAGTAAGCCGTGGACGCTGCACATGCTGCGGCTCACCAAGCTCAAGGAAGCCAAGGACTCCATGAGTCCGGAGGAGTATCTGGCCAAGGTGCAGGAGGCCCATGCCGATCTGATGCGGCTCGGGGAGTTCTGGAAGGGGCGCGAGGCCGACGTGTTCAGCGGCCGCTACGTGCCTCCATCGATCGTGGAACCGCTGCCCGGCTCTCCCGAGGATCGCTGAGGCGCCGTGAACAGCTCCAGCGCGCGGGTGTACCCCATGGCCCCGCTGATCCGCTCCACCCTGATCGCGCTCTATCTGGCATTGGTGCTGCCGCTGCCGGTGCTGGCGCCCAAGGGGCTGCAGGCGGCCATGCTGATGGCGGTGCCGGTAGGGCTGGGTTTGATCCTGGCCCTGGTGAGCGAGCAGGTACGGCTCAACGACGACGGCATCGCGGTGGGCCATCCAGGCTGGTGCAGCTGGCTGCTGCGCCGCGGCTGGCAGCTGCGTTGGGATCAGGTGCGCGGGCTCACGCCGGTGGGCACCAGCCAGGGCGGGCGCGTGTTCTACGTGCGCAGCGCCGATGGCGGCGCCTACCTACTGCCCCAACGGGTGGCGCACTTCGACGACTTTCTGGAGCAGGTGGCCAGCCGCAGTGGCCTCAACCTCAACGCGGTGGGCCGGATCAGCCCGCCCTGGACCTATCAACTGCTCGCAGGACTCTGCTGGTTGTTCCTGGCAGGCGAACTGGTGTGGCTAGTGCGCTCAGGGGCGGCTGTGGCCGTTGGTCAGTGAGGCCATGGAGCCCGGCATCGCCGGAGCCGGCACGACCGCCTCGGAATCGGGAAGGGTTTCGAGGCTGAAGCGATAGCCCTGTTGGCGCATCGTCTCGATGCCACCGCCTTCGCCCAGGCCAGCCTGCTCGAGCTTGCGGCGCAGGGTGAGCACCTGGGTATCCACGGAGCGGGGGCCACCACTGAAGGGAGGCCAGGCCATGCGCAGCAGTTCTTGGCGGCTGCGCACCACCCCCGGGGGCATCAGCAGGGCGCAGAGCAGGGCAAATTCCCGGGGGCTGAGTTCCACCGGCTGGTCGCGCAGGGTCACCTGGCGCAGCAACAGATGCACCTCCAGCGGCCCCACACACACCCGCTCCTGCAGGCCGCTGCCACTGCGGCGCAGCAGGGTGCGGGCCCGGGCGGCCAGTTCTTCAAGGCCGAAGGGCTTGCGCAGCACCTCGTCGGCACCCGCATCGAGCAGCGTGACCACGGGCTCGGAACCGGAGCGGGCTGTGAGCACCATCACCGGGCAACGCAGCTGGGCCGCCAGCCGTAGCGCACTGCTTTCCTCCAGCAGCTCAGCGCTGATCAACAGATCAGGCGCCTGCTCTTGGCACACCTCCAGCGCTTCGCGGGCACTACCCACGGCAGCAGCGAGATGGCCGTCTTGGCGCAGACGCTGGGCCAGAACGGTGCGCAGGGTGGCATGGGGATCAACCACCAACACCCGTTTGGGTTGGGTGATCGGACCGCCCGGGGCTGGAGCCTGGGCCGGTCTGCCTGGATTGGAGGACGAGGCCATGGCCCTTGGAGCCTGGATTTGCCTAGGCTAACGGCGTCGTCAGGCTGGAACCGGTATCAGGCGATGCCTTTCCATCTGGCACCCACCCTCCATAGGCCGGTTCCGTCCGGATTCGCGCCCAGGGTTCACCGCACATGACCACGCTCCAGCACCCCGACGCCATCCGCCACTTCCAGTCGCTGTGCGACGCCTGTCAGGAGCTGGCACACCGCTACCACGGCCCCGCCGATCTGCGTTTGTACGCCGACGGCTACCTGCACGCCCTGCGCCGCACCGCCGTGCTCGACCCGATTGCTCAGCGGCGCCTGGAGGAACTGGTGGATCGCTGGATCCTCGATCCCTCCAGCTTTGTGGGTCCGGATGGTGACACCCGCACCCTGTACGAAACCGGCCGCAACTGATCCAGCTGCGGCCGGTTGGCCCACGCAGCCCTAAGGCTTAGCTGGCGAGTGCCACCTCAAGCTGCTCGCGCAGTTCGCCGGAGTTGTACATCTCGATGAGGATGTCGGAACCGCCGATGAATTCCCCTTTCACATACACCTGGGGGATGGTGGGCCAGTTGGAGAACTCCTTGATGCCCTGACGGATCTCCATGTCGGAGAGCACGTCGAAGGTTTCGAAGGGCACGCCAAGGGCGTGCAGGATCTGCACCACGTTGTTGGAGAAGCCGCACTGGGGCATCAGCTTGCTGCCCTTCATGAACACGACGATCGGGCTGCTGGAAACCAGCTCCTCGATGCGCTGCTTGGTGGAGGCGTCCATCAGTGAAAAGCGGGAAGGGTTTAGGCGGGGACCGACGTTTGCAGGGCCAAGGCGTGAATCGCCTCACTGGCCAGCTCCTGCTGCAGAGCGCCGTAGACCAGCTGGTGCTGCTTGATGCGGTTGAGACCGGCGAAGGAAGTGGACACCACCTTCACCTGGAGGTGATCACCACCACCAGTGAGGTCTTCCACATCCACGGTGGCGTCGGGCATGGCGCGGGTGAT
>CAIOXF010000273.1 GCA_903862155.1 uncultured cyanobacterium
GCACTGAGGGGTGACAACACGGGCTGGCTCGCCAGCCTGGGGGCGTCCTCTAAGGGCACCCCCACCGTGCCTTGTTGTTGACCAGATCCAGCTGCCCGCGCCTTTGCTGCTTTGTGCTGATCAGCGGCGCGGTGGCGGTGTTGGGACTCTGGGGGCTGCCCTGAGTTCGGCGGTGGCCCTCCTCAAGGCCCTGCGAAGCGATCCCAGCGGAAGGTGGCGAGCAGGCGTTGTTGTGCAGGATTCGGGCCTGCCCCGCTCAACGCGGCCCCCAGCAGTTCGGCGGTGATGGCCGCCAACAGCACGCCGTTGCGGTGATGGCCGGCCGCCAGCCACAGCCCGGGGATCGGCCCGGCCCCCAGCAGCGGGCCCTCGTCTGGGGTGTGGGGTCGGAAGCCCCACCAGCGCTCCATCGGCGGCCAACTGGAAGCTTCCGGTAGCAGCGCGGCGATCCCGGCCTGCAGCTGCTGCTGGCCCGTGGGCGTGAGCCCCTCGTCGAAACCAGCCTCCGGCTCGCTGGTGGCCCCCACCACCAGCAGGCCGTCTTCCCGGGGCACCAGATAGGTGCCTGGCCCAAAAATCACGCGCTGCAGCGCCTCCCTGGGCCCCTGCAGCGACAGCATCTGGCCCTTCACGGGCGCGATGGGTAGCTGGGGCAGCAGCCGGGCGCTCCAGGCGCCGCAGCACAGCACGGCCTGCTCTGCCGGGAGGGTGCGGCTGGCTCCCTCGGCGTCTTTGAGCCGCACTCCGCTGAGCCGCCCAGCCTCGGTTTGTTCCAGGGCTTCCACCTCGCAGCCCTCTTCAAAGCGCACGCCCCGTTGCACGCAGGCCCGCTCCAGGGCCCGCATCAAGCGGCGGCGGTTATCGATCTGCCCGTCTTGTTCAAACAGCACGCCTGCCTGCCAGGCCCCACCGATGCCCGGGATTTCCTGCTCCAGTCCCGCCCGGTCGAGCGGCACGCCGAAGCGGCTGGTGGGATAGCTGTCGCGCTCGGCGCCGGTGCGGAAGGGCACCACGATTCCGCAGGGGCGCAGGCCGCATGTGGTGCGGCTGTCGGCTTCGATGGCCGCCACCCAGGTCGGTACCCGTTGCAGGCTCTGCTGGCCCAGCTCCAGCAGATCGCCGCTGAGCCCCTCGGCATGGGGGGCCAGCATGCCCGCTGCCACAAACCCGGCGGCCTCACTGCGGCGGCGGCTCAGCACCCGCACGGTTTCGCCCTGCACCGCCAGTTGGTGGGCGATGGCCAGGCCCATCAACCCGCCCCCGAGGATCAGTACGGCCATAACGCTTGCGTGATGGGAGCAGCGTGGCAGGTGGGAAGCACCAGCGCGGCCTTCCATAGGATCCACCCACGCACCGGATCGGGAGAGCAGGCATGGCTGGGGCCGCGGCAGCACAGGGCGAGTGGGAGGCCGTGATCGGCCTGGAAACCCACGTGCAGCTGGGCACCAACAGCAAGATCTTCACCTGCGCCTCCACCACCTTCGGCGACGACCCCAACACCCACATCGATCCCGTGGTGTGCGGGCTGCCCGGCACCTTGCCGGTGCTGAATCAGAAGGTGCTCGAGTATGCGGTGAAGGCCGCCATGGCGCTGAATCTCAAGATTGCCGAGCACAGCAAGTTCGACCGCAAGCAGTATTTCTACCCAGATCTGCCGAAGAACTACCAGATCTCCCAATACGACGAGCCGATCGCGGAAGACGGCTGGATCGAAGTGGAGGTGGCTGAGAAGGGCAAAGACACCTACCTCAAGACCATCGGCATTGAGCGCCTCCACATGGAGGAAGATGCCGGCAAACTCGTGCACGCTGGTAGTGATCGCCTGGCGGGTTCCACCCACTCCCTGGTGGATTACAACCGCGCTGGTGTGGCGCTCGCGGAGATCGTGAGCAAGCCGGATCTGCGCACGGGCCGTGAGGCGGCTGAGTATGCGGCGGAGCTGCGCCGGATCATGCGCTACCTGGGGGTGAGCGACGGCAACATGCAGGAAGGTTCACTCCGCTGCGACGTGAACATCTCGGTGCGCCGTGGGCCGGATGCACCCTTCGGTACGAAGGTGGAGATCAAGAACATGAACTCCTTCTCGGCCATCCAGAGAGCCTGCGAATACGAAATCCAGCGCCAGATCAAGTGCTACGAAACCGGCGAGCCGGTGGTGCAGGAAACCCGCCTCTGGGACGAGGGCAAGCAGCTCACCAAGAGCATGCGCAGCAAGGAAGGCGCCAGCGATTACCGCTACTTCCCCGATCCCGATCTCGGTCCCATCGAAGTGGGTGCCGATCTGCGCGAGGGCTGGCGGGCTGAGCTTCCCGAGCTGCCGGCCCACAAGCGCCATCGCTATGCCGAGGAGCTGGGCCTCTCCCAATACGACGCCCGGGTGCTCACCGACGAGCGCCCCATGGCCGAGTACTTCGAGGCGGCTGTGGCGGCCGGAGCCGACGCCAAGGGTGTGGCCAACTGGATTCAGGGCGATATCGCTGCCTATGTGAATGCCAACCGCTTGAGCTACGCCACGCTGCCGTTCCGTCCGGAGCAGCTGGCGGAGATGGTGCAGCTGATCGATGGTGGCAAGATCAGCGGCAAGATCGCCAAGGAGATCCTGCCCGAGCTGCTGGAGAAGGGAGGTTCACCCCAGGCC
This sequence comes from uncultured cyanobacterium, assembly GCA_903862155.1. Classification (GTDB taxonomy): domain Bacteria; phylum Cyanobacteriota; class Cyanobacteriia; order PCC-6307; family Cyanobiaceae; genus UBA5018. The sequence continues at coordinate 2,639 of CAIOXF010000273.1, forward strand.
ATCGTGGAGCAGAAGGGCCTGGGAATGATCAGCGACCCCGCCGCGATTGAGGCCATCGTGGATGAGCTGCTGGCGGCTCACCCTGAAGAAGTGGAAGCCTTCCGCGGTGGCAAGAACAAGCTCCAGGGCTTTTTCGTGGGTCAGCTGATGAAGAAAACCGGTGGCAAGGCCGATCCCAAGCTCGCCAA
>CAIOXF010000274.1 GCA_903862155.1 uncultured cyanobacterium
TGAAGGCGTTGCGTGCCAGGAAGTTGAGCAGGCTCACCAAACCCACCAGCTCCAGGAGTCCGCCCACCAGGGGCAGATCGTCGATCGCACCGAGGGTGGCGCTGGTGAGCGTGAGGGCGATGCCGGCCACCACCGCCAGGGCCAGGATGCGCAATGCCGGCACCAGATCGGCCAGCGAATGGAGCTGGGTGGAGCCGATCTTGGCCAGCAGCTCGTTGAGCAGCTTCAGCGGCAGGCCGAGCACTTCACTGGAGGCGGCAGCTCCGAGAGCTTCGGCTTTGGGGGATTCAGGGGCGGGGGTCGCCGCAGCAGGTGCAGCAAGCGGTGCGGGCTGGGCCACGGGAATCGCCACGGGCGCCGGGGGCTCCGCTTCCACCACAGGTGCAGGCTCGGCCACCGGCTCCGGTTCGGCGGCGGCCATCACCGGTACCTCTTCGGGTGCAGCAAGCTCCACCACCTCAGGGGCTGCAGGCTCGATGGGCTCGGAGGCGGGCTCGGTGGCGGGCTCGGTGGCGGGATTGGGGGTGGTGGAGTCGGTCAAGGAACGGGGGAGCGCAACAACAGATGCAGCCGAGCTTTTATACCGGCAGCCTCAGGCCGGGGCCAAGCCCTTTTCGTCGAACACGCCCTCGAACAGGGCCGAGCTGAGGTAGCGCTCGCCGGAGTCGGGCAGCACCACCACGATGGTTTTACCGGCGTATTCAGGCTCCCGGGCCAGGCGCAGGGCGGCCGTGGTGGCGGCGCCGCAGGAGATGCCGGCCAGGATGCCCTCCTCGCGCATCAGGCGTCGGGCCATCGCCATCGCCTCCTCATCGCTCACCGTTTCCACCCGATCCACGAGGGAGAGATCGAGATTGTTGGGCACGAAGCCAGCCCCGATGCCCTGGATCTTGTGGGGGCCGGGGCGCAGGTCTTCTCCGGCGCGGGTCTGGCTGATCACCGGGCTGCTGGTGGGCTCCACCGCCACCGCCACCAACGGCTTGCCCAGGGTGGACTTGATGTAGCGGCTCACGCCGGTGATCGTGCCGCCGGTGCCCACGCCAGCCACCAGCGCATCCACCTGGCCATCGGTGTCGTCCCAGATCTCCGGACCGGTGGTGTCGTGGTGAATCTGGGGGTTCGCCGGATTGGCGAACTGCTGGAGCATCACGTAGCGGGAGGCATCGGATTCGGCCAGTTCCTTGGCGGCGGCAATCGCTCCGGGCATGCCCTTGCGCCCCTCGGTGAGCAGCAGTCGGGCGCCGTAGGCCGTGAGCAACTTGCGCCGCTCCATGCTCATCGTTTCCGGCATGGTGAGCGTGAGCGGAATGCCCCGCGACGCCGCCACAAACGCCAGGGCAATGCCGGTATTGCCGCTGGTGGGCTCCACCAGCTCCTTGCCGGGCCCCAGCAGACCATCCTTCTCTGCCTGCCAGATCATGGCCGCGCCGATGCGGCACTTCACCGAGAAAGCCGGATTGCGCCCCTCGATCTTGGCCAGCACCCGCGCACCACATCCCTCAGTCACCCGGTTGAGCTGCACCAGGGGGGTCTTGCCGATCGAGAGGCTGTTATCCGCGTAAATGTGGCTCATGGGGGCTAGCGGGCTGACACACCCTGCCGGCATCAGGGTTCTGGGCGCACCCTAGGGAAGGGTGGCGGGTCCGCTGGCGGGAAGAATTAATTCGATGAGCGCCCCGCCCTCGGGGTGGTTGCCGGCCTGAATGCGGCCGCCGTGGGTGGTGGCGATCTGCTGGGCAATCGAGAGCCCCAGGCCACTACCAGTGCGCTGGCTCTTCACCCGCGAGGGGTCACCTCGGTAAAAGCGCTCGAACATGTGCTCGAGGTCGTCCTCGCTGAGGCCAGGGCCGTGGTCGCGCACGCCGATGCGGCACCAGCCGTTGCGCCCACTGATCTGTACCTCCAGAGCCTCGCCATCGGGGCTGTAGCGCATGGCGTTGTCGAGCAGGTTGAGCAGGGCCCGGTGCAGGCGGGAGGCATCGGCCCGCAGCTCCAGCGGCCCCTGCA
>CAIOXF010000275.1 GCA_903862155.1 uncultured cyanobacterium
AGCGCTTGGAGAGCGGCGAGCTGGCCGAGGCGATTCGCGGCTGGTGCGAAGCCGGTGGTGCCCTGTTGGGCATCTGCCTGGGGCTGCAGCTGCTGTTCGAGGGCAGCGACGAGGGCCGCAGGGCCGGGCTGGGGCTGATCCCAGGGCGCGTGGCGGCCCTGCCGCGCAAGCCAGGCCATCCGATTCCCCACATGGGCTGGGAACCCCTGATCCCGGGCACTCCGAGCCCGCTGCTGCCGGCCAGCGGCCCAGACGCCTGGATGTACTTCGTGCATTCCTATGCGGCCGTGCCCAGCGATCCGGCCGTGGTGACGGCCAGCGTGTCGTTCGCCGATGAGGCGGTGACAGCGGCGGTGTGGCAGGGGGCCATCGGCGCCTGCCAGTTCCACCCGGAGAAATCGAGCCGGGCGGGCGAGGCCCTGCTGGGGCGCTGGCTGGCCTGGCTGGAGCAGCGGGCCCAGCCATGAGCCTGCGGCTGAGCGGTGGCCGCAAACTCCAGAGCCCGCCCGGGCTCACGGCCCGTCCCACCCCAGCCCGGGTGCGCCAGGCGGTGATGAACATGCTGGCCGCTGAACTGCCCGGCAGCCGCTGGCTGGATCTGTGCAGCGGCAGCGGCGTGATGGCTTGCGAGGCCCTGCAGCGCGGGGCCAAGCGGGTGGTGGCTGTGGAGCACGACCGGCGCCATGCGGCCGTGGCCCAAGCCAACCTGCAGGCCGTGGCCCATGGCCTCGGGGATCGCCAGGTTCAGGTGCGCCAAGCCGACGTGCGGCGCTGGCTGCAGGTGGGTTGCAAGGCCAGTGGCGAAGAACCGTTCGATCTGATCTACGCCGATCCCCCCTACGCCTCCGGCCTCTACCGAGCGCTGGCCGATGCGGTGTTGCAAGGACAATGGCTGGCCCCAGGGGGCCAACTCCTGCTCGAATGCTCCAGCAATGGCGTGCCGGAGATCGATGGGCCATGGGACCTGATCGATCAGCGCCGCTACGGCACCACCACCGTGATGCGTCTGGAGCAGCGCTGATTGCTCAGGGGTGGGGGTTCAGCCGTCGAGCAGGCTGCCGCGGCGGTACTGGTTCCAGGCCGCCACAAACAGGCCGGTGAGGGTCACAGGAATCAGACCGAGCACGATGCCGCAGAGCAGGGGTTCGATCATGGAGTGGCCGGTGGGTCGGGCGAGGCACAATTCTTCCACGCCTCCGGCCCGGGCTGCGACCTTTCCCACGCTTCTTGACGCCACCGCTCGCCACCGAACCCAGTAGCGCCGTGCTCGGCGCCGGCAGCCGCCGCGGCCTCGTGGCGGCCCTGGTTGTGGCGGCTGCCACGGCCTGCATCGTGGCGGTGATGCTGGTGCTGCCCGCTGCCCGCACCGACCCTTACACCCGCCAGACCATGGATCTGCACGGCTCGGCAGAAAATGGCGCCCGGCTGTTCATGATCAACTGTGCCGGCTGCCACGGCATCGCGGCCCAGGGGCTGGTAGGGCCCAACCTGCACGGGGTGAGCATCCGCAAAAACCAGCGCCAGCTGATCCAGCAGGTGGTGAGCGGCCGCACCCCGCCCATGCCGCGCTTTCAGCCCGAGCCCCAGGCCATGGCCGACCTGCTGGCCTATCTGAACAGCCTGGTGTGAGTGATCTGCCCCGGGTGGCCGTGGTGCTGGTGGAGCCGGCCGGTGCCCGCAACGTGGGGGGCGTAGCCCGGGCGGTGGCCAACTTCCGCGGCGAGCCGCTGGAGCTGGAGCTGCGGCTGGTGGCCCCCCGCTGCGCCCATCTCGGAGAGGACGCACGCCACATGGCGGTGCATGCGGCGCCGCTGCTCGAGCAGGCCCGGGTGTTCGCCTCCCTTCCCGAAGCCCTGGCTGACTGCAGCCGGGTGGTGGCCACCAGCGGCCGCGGCGAAGGAGAACCCATGCCGCCCCTGGATCCCGATGCCGCCCTGGGCTGGCTGCTGGGCGCACCGGCCGACGCCTCCACGGCTGTGGTGTTCGGACGGGAAGACCGGGGCCTCAGCCGCGATGAGCTGCTGATGGCGGGGCAGCTGCTCACGATCGAGACCGGCCCTGGCTACGGCTCGCTCAACCTGGCCCAGGCCGCTGCGGTGGTGCTGCAGCGCCTGCGGGTGCGGGCCACTGCACCGCCTGGAGCGCTCGGCGAAAGCGCCACAACGGCTGCCCCACTGCAGAGCGTCCCCCGGAGAGAACCGCAGGGCGAACCGGCCCAGCGCCGCCACCTCGAAGACCTGCTGGCCGACGCGGAGGAACTCCTGCTGGAGGTGGGCTTCCTCCATCCCCACACCGCCCACGCCCGCATGGCGAAGGTGCGCGGGCTGCTGCAGCGCGGCCTGATCGACGACGGGGAGGTGGCC